>CALGOL010000307.1 GCA_937960755.1 uncultured Azospirillum sp. | reverse complement strand
CCAACGCCACGCGCCGTCGCGGGCGAGCAGCCGGTGCTCATTGGCGTAAAACGGCGTTTCGCCGCTGACCAGTTTTTCCACATCCGCCAGCGTTTGGGGCAGGTCGTCGGGATGCACCCGATCACGCCAAGCGTAAAGCTCTCCTGGCAACTCGCGATCATCATAACCCAGCATCGCTTTCCAGCGTGGCGAGAAATAAACTTTGTCGCCGTCGACGCTCCAATCCCACACCCCGTCGCCCACGGCGTCGAGCGCTAGGCGCCAACGCTCCTCTTGCGCGGCCAGCGTGCTGTGCGCCGCCTCCAGTCGCCGCCGGCTTAACCCTTCGCGCCACAACAGCAGCGCCACCGCGACAAACCCCAAACCAACCATTGCGCCAGCCGCCACGGTGACGGCGATTTTTTCTTTCTCCTGCTCCGCTAATGCGGCCAGCAACTCCGGCTCGCTGTAAAGCACCGCGACATAAAGCGGATAGGCGGCAAGCCGGGAATAGGCCCCCAGCCGCGGGACGCCGTCAATCGTGCTGACGAAGCGCGTAACGCCGGTTTCCGGCGCGTTGGGGGAGAACAGCGGCGCCTCGGCGACGGTCTTGCCGATCGCGCTGCCGCCGCCTTGCAATTCGCCGCTACGGGCGCGAATCACCCGGTCGCCGCCAATCAGCGACACCACGCCGTTCCGGCCGACATCGACCGTGCGATACACCTCGGACAGTTTATCGACGCCGACCGACAACACCACGACGCCGGCGAAGGCTTCGTTGCGGTCAAGAATCGGCCGGGTGAACTGGATCGACCATTTTTGCGAGACGCGCCCCAATACAGGCTTGCTTATAAACAACTCATCGGCGCGCCGTTCCGCGTGGACGCGGAAATGCTCGCGGTCCGACAGATCGACCCGCTCATTGGCTTTTGCTAAATTGCTGAAGATCAGCAATCCGTTGGCGTCGACGACGCTGACTTGAAAAGCGAGATCGGCGTAAACCGAGCGTTGCCAGCCGGCGGTTTTTTCGACAAACCAGTCCGGGTCGGCGACATACTCTTGACGCAGATGCAATAACGCCTGATCCAGCCGACGAATGGTCTGGTGCAGGTGATTGTTCAGCAGGCCAACGATATCGGCGGCCTGGGTTTGCCCCTGGGCGAGAGAAAGCCGGCGTTCCTTGGCGATGTCTTGACCGACGCCCCAAGCGGCGGCCGCCAGGACCACAATCCCGGACAACACGACAAAAAATGGCGCGCGCAGATTTCTAAACGAGTACGCGGATGAACGCATGATGCCAAGCCGGACGCAGAAGAATTGATATTGCCTCGCATGCGATGCCGTTTGATTAGACGGCGCCGCAGCAAAGCCGGTCCAGCGAAAAAATTACAGATGGCCAGAAAGTCGCATAAAGCGACTTATATATCAATATCGCGAACGAATTTTGCGTTCTCTTGGATAAATTGGAACCTCAATTCAGGTTTACGGCCCATCAGGCTTTCCACCAATCCCTTGGTGCGTTCGCTTTCGGGGCGTTCTTCCGGGTCGGCGGCGTTGGGAACCACCACCCGCAGCAATGAGCGCTTGGCCGGGTCCATGGTGGTTTCGCGCAACTGCGCCGGCATCATTTCGCCAAGGCCCTTGAAGCGGCTCAGCTCCACCTTTTTGTTTTTGAACTTCTTCGCGATGATTTCGTCTTTATGGGCGTCGTCGCGGGCGTAGACCGAATTTCCTCCGGCCGACACGCGGTATAGCGGCGGCTGGGCCAAAAACAGATGACCGTTTTGAATCAGTCCCGGCATTTCGCGGTAGAAGAAGGTCATCAATAGCGACGCAATATGGGCGCCGTCGACGTCGGCGTCGGTCATGATGATGACCTTTTCATACCGCAGCTTGTCGGTGGAGAAGTCGCGTCCCGCGCCGCAGCCCAGCGCTAAAATCAGATCATTGATTTCCTGGTTGGCCTTGAGCTTGTCGGCCGAAGCGCTGGCGACGTTAAGGATTTTGCCGCGCAACGGCAGGATGGCTTGGGTTTCGCGGTTGCGCGCCTGTTTGGCGGAGCCGCCGGCCGAGTCCCCTTCGACCAGGAAGATTTCCGTGCCGTCCGGGCTGTTGCGCGAGCAGTCGGAGAGCTTGCCCGGCAGGCGCAGCTTGCGGGTGGCGGATTTGCGCGCCATGTCCTTGCTTTGGCGGCGCCGCGCGCGCTCCTCCGCCTTTTCGATCAACCGTTCCAGCAGCAGGTTGGCCGACGCCGGGTCGCCCGACAGCCAATGGTCGGCGTGATCTTTAATCGCCGCGTCCACCAGTTTTTGCGCTTCCGGGCTCGCCAGCTTGTCCTTGGTTTGGCCCTGGAATTGCGGTTCGCGGATAAACACCGAGAGCAGGATGCAGGCGTCGCCGATGATGTCTTCGGCGGCGATTTGCCCGGCTCGCCGGTTGTTGCTCAACTCGGCGTAGCCTTTGATGGCGCGGGTCAAGGCCGCGCGCAGACCCGCCTCGTGGGTGCCGCCCTGGGGCGTGGGGACGGTGTTGCAATAGGTGTGGGCGAAGCCTTCGTCATCGTCCGGCCAAGCCACCGCCCATTCCACCCGACCTTGGGAATCAGGAAACTCGGCCTGACCAGCGAAGGGCAGCGGCGTCAGCGTTTTGCGGTCCTTCAGCGCGGCGTTGAGGTAATCCAGCAGGCCGCCTGGAAAATGCAGGGTTTCCTCGGCTGGCGTCGCGGCGTCGGGGGCGAGCAAGACGGGGTCGCAGCGCCAGCGGATTTCCACCCCGCGGAACAGATAGGCTTTCGATCGCGCCATACGGTAGAGCCGATGCGGCTCAAAGTGGGCGGTCTCGCCGAAAATCTGCGGATCGGGATGGAAGCGTACGGTGGTGCCGCGGCGGTTGCTGACCGCGCCTTTCGCCTCCAGCGGACCTTGCGGCGCCCCACGGGAATAATTCTGCGCAAAAAGCTGCTTGTCGCGGGCCACTTCGACCGTCAGCGCGTCGCTTAGGGCGTTGACCACCGACACGCCGACGCCGTGCAGTCCGCCCGACGTTTGGTAAACCTTGCCGGAAAATTTGCCGCCGGAGTGCAGGGTGGTGAGGATAACCTCCAGCGCCGACTTGCCGGGATATTTCGGATGGTCGTCGATCGGGATGCCGCGGCCGTTGTCGCGCACGGTGACGAAGCCGTCGGCCGACAGCTCCAGATCGATGCGGGAAGCGTGCCCGGCCACCGCTTCATCCATCGCGTTGTCGAGCACTTCGGCGACAAGGTGGTGATAGGCGCGCTCGTCCGTGCCGCCGATGTACATGCCGGGGCGCTTGCGCACCGGCTCCAGCCCCTCCAACACTTCGATGTCGGAAGCGGAATAGCTGTCCGCCTTGGCGGCGGTTTTGGCGAAAAGATCGGACATGACGCCCCTGCGGAAAAATTGGTCTCGCGGTCGCGGTCGAGCCCGTTATATTCCTGAACAACATCTGGTGTGCAAGCGAGAAAGGGATGCGATATGATTGAGCAGCCGCCCCATGACATGGATTGCGGTCCCGCATTGCGCACTTTCGCCATGCCGGCCGACACCAATCCCTATGGCGACATCTTCGGCGGCTGGCTTATGGGCCAGATGGATATCGCCGGCGCCGTGGTCGCCATGCGCAAGGCGGGGGGGCGCGTCGCCACCGTCGCCGCGGAGGCGATGACGTTTCATAAGCCGGTATTTGTCGGCGACGAAGTGTCGTGCTTTGCGGAAATTTTGCGGGTCGGCCGCACTTCGATCCGGGTCAAGGTGGACACCTGGGTGCGCCGCCCGGCAGGGCCGGCGCACAAGGTCACCGAAGGGGTCTTCACTTACGTCGCCATCGGCCCCGACCGCCAGCCCCGTCCGGTGGCCGACGCCGGACCATAAGGCCCCTGCTTAAACCGCGCGGCCTGCGGCGAAAGCGCGCTGTTTTCGCAACGCTGCGCGGGCGAGTCCTTTATGGTTAAAATTTCGTTTGACGCCTGAGTCGCGGCATGATTCTAATGCGGTCATGAGCGTAATAACCAATGTCACCGACGCGATGGGGCGCTACGCCCTCAACGCCGCCAAGCAGGTGGTCGTACCCGCTATTGGCGCGTGCGTGTTGGCGTATTTTGTCTATTACGCGGTGCATGGCGACCGCGGCATCCTCGCCAAGCATCAGATGGATTTGCAAATCCGCGAAGCCGAGCGCCTGTTGGAAGAAGTGCGGGATGAGCGAACCCGGTTGGAGATTCGCGCCGACCGACTGCGTCATGACCGGCTCGACATCGACCTTTTGGAGGAGCGGGCGCGGGAAATGCTCAATTTCGCCCACCCGCGCGACGTGGTGGTCCCGCTGCCTAAGCTGTACGTGCCGGAGGCGGTCGGGGAGTAATCGTTTACCACCCCGGCTTAGGGCGCGTCGTCGGGGCCAAGCGCGCCCGGCCGCAGCGACAAGGTGACCCTGCGGTTGCGGGCCAAACTCTCAGGATCGGTTTTCATCGTCAACGGCTTGGTGTCGGCGTAGCCCACCGCGGCCAGCCGCTCCGGCGGCAGGCCCAAGGCGATCAGGG
>CALGOL010000306.1 GCA_937960755.1 uncultured Azospirillum sp. | reverse complement strand
CTGGCGGCCAGCGCCGCCTCCCCCGCCGCCCGCACCGCGTCCCGCGCCGCCTCGGTTTCTCTCGTCATGGCGGAGAATTGCTCGTCGACATGGGACATCAACGGGATGGCGATCAGCCGGTCGATGGCCGCCATGTCGTTCATCTGGTCCACGGCGCCGGCGTAGCTTTTCAGCCGCGCGGCGACGTTCTGCACCAGGGTCTTCTCCCGGTCGCCGGTCAGCGCCGCCGCCAGTTCTTCAGTCAGCTTGCGGGCGCGCGCCTGATTGGCGGCGGTGGCGTCGCGGATCACTTTCAATTCGGCGTCGGACAAGCCGGAACCCACCAACGCCAAATGGCGCGACACGTCGGAATGAATAAGATAAGTGACGGCGATAAGCTGTTCGGCCTTTTCGGCGCGCTGCGCCACTTGGCTTTGAATCGCGTCGACGTCGGCCAACGCCATGTCGGCCTTCTTTTCCGACAGCGCCAGCGCCGCCACGGTGATGGCGATGCCCAACAATGGGGCGGCGAACACCCGCGCCGACACCGACAGCCCGCACAACTGCGCGAAAATCCCTCGCCGCATGGCCTTATCCCCCCGCCGTGGGCAAAAAAAGGGCCGCGGAGTCGCTCCCCGCAGCCCGTCACGCTTACTTATAGATGCCGACGTAGGCGACCAGATCCTGGCCCGGCACCCGCTTCACATAAGTGACCTTGGGTTCGATCTTGTTCGACGCCGGGTTGAGCCAGCGATACTCGACCCAGCCTTCGCCGCCTTCATTAGCCACCTTGATGATCTCTTGCACGACCATCTTGCCGTCCGGGTCCTTGACGTTGACCACCGATTGGCCGACGCCCGCCGGCCGCGGCGGATAGACTTTCCACACGCCCGCCAGATCAATGACGTTGACGTAAATTTCGCCGAACTTGTATTCGCCGTCGGCGTTGAACGTTTTGGCCGCTTCCTCCAGGCCCTTGGCGGCGATCAGCTCGACCGCCTTCAAGGTGATGGCCTTGGCGTCGTCCTGCGTCGGCTTGGCGGTCTGCGCCGCGGCGGCGCCAGACATCAACCCCAACGCCAGCACGGCGGCGAAAAGAACGCGAATTTTACCCAGCATGGCCAATACCTTCCCCTTGACTAAGTTAACGTTGAAAATGTCTCAGCCTTTTTAAACCGCGCTGAGCCCGTTAGCAAACTCATACCAGATCATTGCTGAACGAATGAGAGAAATATGGTTTCGTCTATGTAATTTTTTCGTACAATATCACTTCAAGACGGTTATAAAGACAGAAATACGCTTCCGCCTAATCCACCTAACATCCGGTTATCGTTGCCCTTCCTTGTGCGTTGCAACATTAGCATGGCGCAGGTTTCCCGACATTCCAAGGCGCCGGGGCGCGACAAAACGCCGCGAGACCGATTAGCCAGAAAGCATTTTTTCATCGACACCGCGGCGGGTTCCGCCGCACCATGACGCTGGTTGAAAAGCGCGCCCTCGCCGGCTTCGGCGCCCCGCCGTCGCGCTTTTCCGACGTCGATGAACAAGGTCGCGCCGCGGCGCCATAATAAAGACCGGACGGCGCGCCAGACGAAGGAGGAAGCCTATGCCTCACAGCCAGGTGACGACCGCGCGGACCGCGGCCTTGGTCGGCCCCTACCTTTCCGGCAAAACCACGCTGCTGGAAAGCCTGCTGGCCGCGACCGGCGCGGTCAACCGCAAGGGGTCGGTCAAAGACGGCAACATGGTGGGCGATTCCTCGCCGGAAGCCCGCAGCCGGCAAATGAGCGTCGACGTCAACATCGCCTCTTTCGAATATCTGGGCGAGCGCTGGAGCGTGCTGGATTGCCCTGGTTCGGTGGAATTGGCGGCGGAGGCGCAAGGCGCTTTGATGGTCGCCGACGTCGCCGTCGTGGTGGCGGAACCGTTGGCCGAACGCGCCGCCCTGCTGCGTCCCTTATTCAAATTTCTCGACGACAACGCCATTCCGCACATTCTGTTCATCAACAAAATCGATGCGTTAAGCGATATTCGCATGCGCGACGTCGTCGCGGCTTTTCAGGCGGTCTCGTCCCGCAAGCTGGTGCTGCGGGAAATTCCCATCCGTGAAAACGGCAAGGTGACCGGGCTGGTGGATCTGGTCAGCGAGCGGGCGTGGAAATTCAACCCGCATCAGGCGTCGAGCCTGACCGCCCTGCCCGACGCGGTGAAAGACACCGAGCACGAGTTGCGCCAGTCGATGCTCGAGGCGGTGGCCGATTTCGACGACCATTTGCTGGAGCAATTGCTGGAGGACGTCCGCCCCGACGAGCAGGAAGTCTACGCCCAGATGGCGAGGGAGCTGGCGGCGGATCAGATCGTGCCGGTGTTCTTCGGTTCGGCGGAAAACGATAACGGCGTGCGCCGGCTGTTGAAGGCGCTGCGCCATGAAGGCCCGGTGGTCGCCGACACCGCGGCGCGCCTCGGTTTGCCGGAAGACGGCGAGGTTTTGGCGCAAGGCTTCAAGGTGGTTCACGCCGCCCACGCCGGCCGGCTGACCTTGGCGCGGGTGTGGCGCGGCGTCGTGACCGACGGCATGACTTTGGGCGGCGAGCGGGTGTCGGGGCTTTACCGCCTGCAAGGCGGCGATCAAGCCAAGCTGACCCAGGCGGGACCGGGGGAAATCGTCGCGCTGGGCCGGCTGGAGCACGCCGGCGCCGGCTGTCTGCTCACCGACAAGGGCGCCCTCGGCAAGGCGGAATATTGGCCGGAGCCGCCGACCCCGGTCTATGGGCTGGCGGTGCGGGCGGAAAACCGCGCCGACGAAGTCAAGCTCAGCGCCTCCTTGCAAAAGCTGCTGGAGGAAGACGCCGCCTTGCGGTTTGAGCAAAACCATGAAACCGGCGAAATGGTGCTGTCGGGCCAAGGCGACATCCATCTCGACATCGCTTGCGCCAAGCTGCGCGGCAAATTCAACGTCACGGTGGTCGGCCGCGCGCCGCTGCCGCCCTACCGCGAAACCATCCGCAAAGCGACCGAGGTCCACGCCCGTTTCAAGCGCCAGTCCGGCGGCCACGGCCAGTTCGCCGACATCGTCGTTAAAGTGGCGCCGCTGCCGCGCGGCGAAGGCTTCAAATTCGTCGACGCGGTGGTGGGCGGCTCGGTGCCGCGCCAGTACATCCCGGCGGTGGAGGCCGGGGTGCGTGAATGGTCGGCGCGCGGCCCCTTGGGCTTCCCAGTGGTGGATTTCGAAGTGACCTTGCTGGACGGCCAGCACCACGCGGTGGATTCGTCGGAAATGGCGTTCAAAACCGCGGCGCGCCAGGCCATGCAGGAAGCTTTTGAAAAATGCGACCCCGTACTGCTGGAGCCGATTTTGAACGTCACCTTGGCGACGCCGAATGATGCGACGTCGAAGGTGCAACGGCTGGTCACCGGCCGGCGCGGCCAATTGCTGGGCTATGACGCGCGGCCGGGCTGGGAAGGCTGGGACGAAGTGACGGCTTATCTGCCGCAGGCCGAAACCCATGACCTGATCGTCGAGTTGCGTTCGCTGACCCAAGGGGCGGGGAGTTTTTCCGCCAGCTTCGAGCGCTTGCAGGAATTGACCGGCAAGCAAGCCGACAAGGTGGTCGCCGAACGCAAGGCGGCGCTGGAATCAGCGTAAATTAAAACGGGACGAGACGGCCCTCTTTAGCGACCAAAGGGCCGTCTCGTTTCAGTTGAGCGCGCAAGAGCGCGCCGTTCCCTCTCCGCTCGGTTGGTCACGGGATTCGCTCAGACGCCGTGCGGGCTTAGCCAATCCGACAAAAGTCAATCTTTCGTCAGCTTGGCGTTAGAACGTGAACCGGCCGGTCAGGTAGAAGTGGGGATACGGATAACTTTTAAGACGCCAGAATAACGTTAGCGAAAGTCTCGCAGGCTCGCTTGCCGCCGCAGCAACCGCAGCGGCCGCGCGGACAGTTGATCGACAGCTTCATGGTGGCGAGCCGGTGCAGCAGCTTTTTTTTATGGGGCGCCGACACGACGTCGGAGGCAACGACGTACAGGCAAGCCTGTTCAAACACGTCGTCATCCGCCATATGATAATTGATCTTCATGTCGTCGTGCTCACCGTCTAGGCCGTTAGCATGACGCAGCTTCGTTAACCGTCGATGACTGTCGTACACGCAGGGCCGATTAGCCGCCTGCGACACGAAGCCCTAGCGCGGGGCGAGTTACCACGCTAGCATCGGCAACAACGCAACCTAAATAGTAGTTCGCGCAAGAATGTTAAGAGGCTTCATGCCCAACAAGGACGACCCCGATTTGCTCAACGCCGTTCAGGTGCTGGCGGACGCCGTGCGCCGGGAGCGGATTCCGGGCGTGGTCGAGTTTCGTCAACTTGAAGACGCGCTGAAGGAAATCGCCTCGGAACCGTCGGATTTTCGCTGGGCCACCGCCGACGCCGCGTTCAACGCCCTGGACCCGGATTTACGCCAGCGCGTCGCTGATCGCGCCCAGCAGTTAGCCTATAAAGAAGCCAAAACCCGCCGCCACGCGAGAGGATGTCGACTATCGGCATCCGCGCGGTCTCGAC
>CALGOL010000305.1 GCA_937960755.1 uncultured Azospirillum sp. | reverse complement strand
CGGGCGAAGGCGACATGGTCGACGTCCATGTTCAACCCCATGCCCACCGCGTCGGTGGCGACGAGATAATCAACGTCGCCCGACTGATAAAGCCCGACCTGAGCGTTGCGGGTGCGGGGAGACAGCGCCCCCAGCACCACCGCGGCGCCGCCGCGCTGATTGCGGATCAATTCGGCGATGGCGTAGACGTCGGCGGCGGAAAACGCCACGACGGCTGAGCGTGGCGGCAGCCGGGTGAGCTTTTTATAGCCGGCGTAAGTCAGCTTGGAGAAGCGCGGCCGGCTGATGAACTCCGCCTTGGGGACCAGCCGGCGCAAAATGGGTTGAATGGTTTCGGAGCCGAGAAACATCGTCTCCACCGTGCCGCGGGCTTTCAGCAGGCGGTCGGTGAAGATGTGGCCGCGGTCGGGGTCGGCGCAGAGCTGGATTTCATCCACCGCCAGGAATTCGACGGCGCGATCCACCGGCATGGATTCGACGGTGCACACCCAATAGCGCGCGCCCTTGGGGATGATTTTTTCTTCCCCCGTCACCAGGGCGACGGCGTTTTTGCCTTTGGCCGCCGCGACTTTTTCGTAATTTTCCCGCGCCAACAGCCGCAAGGGGAAGCCGATCATGCCCGACGCATGACCGAGCATGCGTTCGATGGCGAGATAGGTCTTGCCGGTGTTGGTGGGGCCGAGCACGGCGACGACGCGCCCGTCGCCGGCGGTTTTGGGCGCGATCGACATGGTGAGGGCAAAATCGCGCCGCGGGGGCAAGAATGCAAGGGGGGCAAAAAACTCGTCGCCTCATGTCATTTTTTGGTCGACAGCCGCGGTCGGCTTGGGTATACACCCCTCCACCGCGGCGGGGCGCTCCGACAGGGTCGCCGAAAACACCGCGGAGGTTCGGGTAAAGTGGGTGCATAGCTCAGTTGGTAGAGCAGCTGACTCTTAATCAGCGGGCCCAAGGTTCGAGTCCTTGTGCACCCACCACTCGATCAAACGATTAAAGGCCGCCTCCGGGCGGCCTTCGTCGTTTCAGGGCTCAGCAGGTCGCGACACCAGAGCCGGCGCCGTCTTTTCCGCTGCCGCCACCCCCCCCTGCCGTCATTTTGCGCAGCGCCATTCCCTAGCGCGAATCAAAACGCCCCACAGCAGAGCTGGGGGCGTTAAGAGCGGCATTCGATCTTGGGTTGCCGAGCCCGCGCGAAGGATCGTTTTGCTTGCGGCAAGCGACCGCCTCTCGTTTCACTACAAAATTGTATATATCATTTTTCCTTGTCGCTAACAAGGGGAAACAGAATGAAGCGCATATTTGGTTTTGATATTGGCGTAACGTCAATCGGGTTTTGTGTGGCGGATATCGTCGCCGATAAAGATCATGGCGCGATAGTTCACATGGGTGTGCGCATTTTTCCAGAGGCGCGCGACCCCGAAGGCGCGCCGCTTAATCAGCTCAAGCGCGCCAAACGGATGGCGCGCCGCCAATTGCGCCGCCGCCGCGACCGCCGCCGCCAGTTGGCGGAGGCGTTGGCGAGTTTTGGCCTGCTGCCGCTTTACAACACGCCGGAATGGGCGGCGGTCATGGCCAGCGACCCTTACGCCTTGCGCAAGCGCGCATTGAGCGAGGCGGCGGCGCCTTGGGAACTGGGGCGGTTGCTGTATCACCTCGCCAAGCGCCGCCACTTCAAGGGCCGCGATCTCGACGACGAAGCCGACAAGGCGGAAGAAGACGGCGCGGACGAAAAGGCGGCGAAAACCAACCGCGAAGCGACGTTGCGGGCGCTGAAGGACGGCGCCGCCACCCTGGGGGCGTGGCTGGCCGACATCCCCGCCGACCAGCGCAAGCGCGGCCGTCACGCCGTCCGCAGCGTGGTCAACGACGAATTTCACAAAATCGTCAGCGCCCAGGCGGCGCATCACCCGATCTTGCGGCAAGACGGCGTGGCGGCGACGCTGGAAGACGCCATCTTCGCCCAGCGGCCGGTGTTCTGGCGCAAAAACACCCTGGGAAGCTGCCGCTTCATCCCCGGCGCCGAATTGTGCCCCAAGGGCTCGTGGCTGTCGCAACAGCGCCGCATGCTGGAGAAGCTCAATAACCTGGCGCTGGCCGGCGGCAACGGCCGTCCGCTGGAAGCCGAGGAGCGGGCCGCCATCCTCGCCGCTCTGCAAAGCCAAGCGTCGATGAGCTGGGGCGGCGTGCGCAAAGCGCTGGAGCCGCTGTTCAAGGCGCAAGGCGCCAGCGCCAAGCATCTGAAGTTCAATCTGGAACTCGGCGGCGAGGATAAGCTGCCGGGCAACGTGACTGAAATGAAGCTGGCGCAGGTCTTCGGCCCGGCGTGGGCTGAACACCCGCACAAACAGGCGATCCGCGACAGCGTGCCGGAACGGTTGTGGAGAGCCGATTACAGCGAAATCGGCCACCCCCGCACCGGGGTTCAGCGGGTGGTGATAAAGGGCGAAGCCCAGCGCCGCGTCGCCCGGCAGGCGGCGGCCGACAGCTTCATCGCCGATTTCGCGGTGACGCCGGAACAGGCGCAAGCCCTGGCCGCCCTGACCTTTCCCGCCGGCTGGGAGCCGTTCTCCAACGCCGCCTTGCAACGCTTTTTGCCGCGTCTGGCGGCTGGCGCGCGCATGGGGACGTTGCTCAACAGCCCGGATGAGGAAAAATGGCGGGCCGACACGTTCCCCGACCGCGAACAGCCGACCGGCGAAGTGCATGATCGTTTGCCCAGCCCCAAACCCGGCCCGCAAGGTCAGGCGGAACGCGAACGCATCAAGAAACTGCGCAATCCCACCGTGGTGCGGGTGCGCAATGAATTGCGCAAGGTGGTCAATAACCTGATCGCGGTTTACGGCAAGCCCGACCTGATCCGCATCGAGCTCGCCCGCGACATCGGCCTGTCGAAACGCGAGCGGGAGGAAATGCTGGAAGGCATGCGCCAGCGCGAAAAACAGCGCAAGGCGGCGATCAAGGATCTGCAAGCCAAGGGAATCGCTGAACCGTCGCCGCAAGACATTGAAAAATGGCTGCTGTGGAAGGAGGCGCGGGAAAGCTGCCCCTATACCGGCGACAAGATTGGTTTCGCCGATCTGTTCGCCGACAACAAGTATGAGGTGGAACACATCTGGCCGCGGTCGCTTTGCTTTGACGACGGTTTTCGCAACAAGACCCTGTGCCGCAAAGACGTCAACATCGCCAAGAGCAATCAGACGCCATTTGAATATTTCCAGACCCGCCCGGCGAAGGAATGGGAGGACGTCAAGCAGCGGCTGGAAAAACTCACCAAGAAAAAAGCCGACCGCGACGGCCTTTCCCCCGGCAAGGTCAAACGTTTCTTGCGCGAAGCGCCGCTAGATGGGGACTTCACCGCCCGGCAATTGACCGACACCGGCTACGCCGCGCGGCAGGCGGTGGAGTTTCTTAAACTGTTATGGCCGGACGAGGGGATTGCGGCGCCGGTGCGGGTGCAGACGGTGTCGGGCCGCGTCACCGCCCATTGCCGCAAATACTGGGGGCTGAACCACATCCTGGCGGATGATGGGGAAAAAACCCGTGACGATCACCGCCATCATGCGGTGGATGCGCTGGTCGTGGCCTGCGTCGATCCGGGAATCACAGGGCGGCTGTCGCGTTTTTTCCAGCAAAAGGACGACCCGGCGGCCCAACGCCCGCAATTGTCCCCGCCCTGGCCGTCTATCCGCGCCGACGCGCAAAAAGCGGTGGAGGCCATCATCGTTTCGCACCGGGTGCGCAAAAAAGTGTCTGGGCCGCTGCATAAGGAAACAATCTACGGCGACGCTAAAATTGTCGAGAAAACAAAAAAAGAAGAATATCGCCTGTACGTCACCCGCAAGAAGGTCGAAGCGCTGAGCAAAGGCGAAGTTTTCGACGCCGCCATCCGCGACCCGGAGGTTCGCCGCATCGTCAAGGCGTGGGTGGAAGCCCATGGCGGCGATCCGAAAAAAGCCTTCGCCGACGGCTATCCGCGCATGAGCGCCAACGGCCCGGAAATCCGCAAGGTTCGGCTGCTGGTGAAGCGTCAACCCAAGCTGATGGCCGCCGTCTCCACCGGCTTCGCCCAGCTTGATGAAAACCATCATATCGCCCTCTACCGTCTGCCGGGCGGCAAGGTTGATTTTGAAGCCGTCAGCTTGCTGGAAGCGGCGCGGCGACTGGCGCAACGGCAGCCGGTGGTCTGTCGCGACCGGCCGGGCGCGGAATTCGTCATGTCGTTGTCGAAAGGCGACGTCGTCTTTTTCCCGGACGGCGCCCGGAAGGGTTTGTGGATCATGCAGGGCGTGTGGGCGTCCGGTCAGGTCGTTTTATGGCGCGCCGAAGATGCAAGAGGCGCGACTGTGTTCTATCCGCAGGCGGCCTCCATTCTGCGTGACGGCGGCCGCAAGGTGCAGGTCGACCCCATCGGCCGCATCCGTCCGGCGAACGACTGACGGGGGAGGGGAACGCCATGCTGCGCAAGACGGTGGAATTCTCGACCCCCGGAACCCGGTTGTCGGTCGCCTTGAAGCAACTGGTCGTCGAACGGCCGGGCCTGCCTAAAGCGACCCTGCCCATCGAAGACTTAGGCGTGGTGATCGTCGACGACGCCCGCGCCGTCTACACCCAGGCGGTCTTTATCGACCTGCTGGCGGCGGGCGCCACCGTCATGGTGACCGGCCGGGATCATCTCCCGGTCGGTCTTATGCTGCCGCTGGACGCCCATCATGTTCAGACCGAGCGTCACCGCGCGCAAGCCGGCCTTGGGGAGCCGGCCCGCAAACAGGTCTGGCAGGCGCTGGTCAAAGCCAAGCTGACGCAGCAAGGCCATGTCTTGGCGCATTTCACCGGCCATCACGGCGGCCTGCACCCGATGGCGCGGCGGGTGCGGTCCGGCGACCCGGACAATCTGGAAGCGCAAGGGGCGCAGCGCTATTGGCCACTGTTGTTCGGCAAAGAGTTTCGCCGCGACCGCGAGGCTGAAGGCGTCAACGCGCTGCTGAATTACGGCTACGCGGTGATTCGCGCGGCGGTGGCGCGCAGCGTCGTCGCCGCCGGCTTGATCCCGTCGCTGGGGGTTTTCCATCGCAATCGCGGCAACCCTTTTTGCCTGGCAGACGACCTGCTGGAGCCGTTCCGCGCTTTCGTCGACTGGCGGGTCAAATTCATCGTTCAAGAGCGCGGCGAAGCGCCCTCCCTTGATGATCGCGCCGTTCGCGCGGCGCTCTTGTCGCTGTTCAATGAGACGGTGTCGGCGGGCGGCCGCCGGCTGCCGCTGTTGCTGGCGATTCAAGCGGCTGCTTCATCCTTGGCGGAGGCGTTGACGGGGGGCGAGCGCGCGCTTTGCTTGCCTGACGGCCTGCCGTTTGACGTCGACTCGGACGAGAGAGACGCCGCGCCGGATGATGAGGGAGGCGGGGCGTGACCGGCGGCCGACCGACTCCGCAATTGCCATGGGGATGGAGATCCATGTGGGTTATCGCCATGTTCGATCTGCCGACCGACACCCCGGCCGCCAGACGCGCCTACGCCCGATTTCGTAAGGATTTACTGGAGGACGGCTTCACCATGATGCAATATTCGGTCTATCAGCGGCACTGCGCGTCGATCGACAACGCCGAGACGCATGTGGCGCGGATGAGCAAGAAGCTGCCGCCGGAAGGGGAGGTTCGGTTTGTCGTCATCACCGACCGGCAATTCAGCCGCATCAAGGTTTTTTGGGGCGATAAACGCCAAAAAGGGCGGCCCCCGCCCTCTCAACTCGAGCTTTTTTGACCGGTTGAAAGGGCGGAAAACCTTTGCCCTTCAGACGCTTGTCTGAAGGGCATTGTAGCGAAACGAGAGACGGCCGCAAGCCGCAGCTCAAGCGCCAAACCCGAGCGCCAACCATTTATTGTAGCGAAACGAGAGACGGCCGCAAGCCGCAGCCGGCGCGGGCGGCTTATGA
>CALGOL010000304.1 GCA_937960755.1 uncultured Azospirillum sp. | reverse complement strand
CCAGCGCGGCGGCCAGCAGCAGCGCGCGCTTCAGGCGTTGGGCCTTTAGACTTAGGAAGGAGGTTGGTTCAGCCTTGCGGGCGCGCTTGCCCCCGACGTTCGCTGCGGTTAATGTGCGCGACACTTTCGTGACCCCGGTCGTTGCGGCGGAAGAATTTTCGACAGAAGAATTTTCGACAGCCGACAGATGCGGGCGGGGCGCGGGCGTTTCAACCATTATGTCGATTCCTGTATTACGCGAATTCCTCGCTGGGAGGTCAAGGCCATGTTTCACGGTTCCATCGTCGCGCTGATTACCCCGTTCAAAGACGGTAAAGTCGACGAAAAGGCCTTCCAGTCCTTCGTGGAATGGCAGGTCGCGCAAGGCACCCACGCGCTGGTTCCCTGCGGCACCACCGGCGAATCGCCGACGCTGAGCCATGACGAGCATCGCCGCGTCGTCGAACTGTGCATCGAAGCCGCCGCCGGCAAGGTTCCGGTCATCGCCGGGGCCGGCTCCAACTCGACGTTGGAGGCGATCGAACTGACCCGCCACGCCAAAGAGGCGGGCGCCGCCGCCGCGCTGGTAGTCACGCCGTATTACAATAAGCCGACGCAAGAAGGTCTTTATCAGCATTATAAGGCCATCCACGATTCGGCCGATTTGCCGATCATCATTTACAACATCCCCGGCCGCAGCGTTGTCGACATGTCGGTCGCCACCATGGCGCGTCTGGCGAAACTGCCCAACATCGTCGGCGTCAAGGACGCCACCGCCGACCTGACCCGGCCGATCCGCACCCGGCTGGCGATCGGCCCCGATTTCTGCCAGTTGTCGGGCGAAGACGCAACCGCTCTCGCCTTCAACGCTCAAGGCGGGGTGGGGTGCATTTCGGTGACCGCCAACATCGCGCCGGCCCTGTGCGCCGCGATGCAGAACGCCTGGGCGGCGGGCGACCTGACGGAAGCCTATCGCTTGCGCGACGTGTTGCAGCCGCTGCACGACGCGATGTTCGTCGAAACTTCGCCAGGGCCGGTGAAGTACGCCGCCTCGCTGCTGGGCAAGGCGTCGGCGGACACCCGTTTGCCGCTGGTGGCTGTCGCCGATTCCACCCGTGACGCGGTGAAAGCGGCGATGACCGGCGCCGGCCTGCTGTAAGGAAAAACAGAAGTGGCGTCAAAGGAGCCCGAAGCGCGGCGCATTGCGGCGCAAAACCGCCGCGCCCGCTTCGACTACTTCATCGAAGACACGCTTGAAGCGGGCATCATGCTGACCGGCACGGAGGTGAAATCCCTGCGCGCCGGTCGCGCCAGCATCAACGAATCCTACGCCGGCCTGAAGGATGGCGAGTTGTTTCTGGTCAACGCCCACATCCCGGAATACCTCCAGGCCGGGCGCTGGTTGCAGCATGAGATTCGCCGGCCGCGCAAGCTCTTGGTGCGGCGGCGCGAGCTTGGCAAGCTGGCCGGGGCGATCAAGCTGAAGGGCGCCACGCTGGTGCCGATGTCGATCTATTTCAACGACCGCGGCTACGCCAAGGTGCAGTTGGGAATCGCCACCGGCAAAAAGAAGGGCGACAAGCGCGAAACGGTCAAAGAACGCGATTGGCAGCGCGACAAGGCCCGATTGATGCGCAATAAAGGCCGCGGCGGCGATGAGTAAAGCGCTGGTGGTGAAGACGGGTCGCGCCGCAGGTCGCGCTGACGCGCGCCGCACTGAAATCGCCGCGGTCGCCGTCGACGCGCTGTCTGATGTCGGTTTTTCCGGCCAGACCCTCGCCGCGGGGGTGGAACGGGAAGTTGGGACCGCGGTCGGCGGAGCGGTTTCCATCTGGCGCCGTTTCGTCGACGGCGGCGGCCCAGCCGCTCCTTGGCCGGCGGACGGGGCGTTTTCCGCCGGCGTCATTCGTTTGCCGGGCGGCTGGGATGCCTTTCGCATGACCCTGCACGCGGTCTGCGCCCGTTTGCCGGCCGGCGCGCCGTTATGGATCTATGGCGGGGCGGAAGAAGGAATCACCTCGGTCGACAGTCATCTCGACGGGCTGGCCGATGGGCTGGAGACGGTGGCTATCAAGAAGCGTACGCGCGTCTTGCGGCTGGCGCGTACGGCCGCCCCGGCCAACGGCGATCAGGCGGATTGGCGGACTTATGCGGACATTATCGCCCCCGGCGCGCCGTCGCCGCTGCAATTGGCGTTCTATCCCGGCTGTTTTGCGGCATGTCGGCTGGATGAGGGCACGCGGCTGCTGCTGGAGGCGGTTCCAAGCTACCGCGACGGCGGCCGGGTGCTGGATTTCGCCTGCGGAAGCGGCGTCGTCGCGGCGGCGTTGCGCGCCCGTACGCCTGACATACGGCTGGCGCTGCTGGACGCCGACGCGCTGGCGCTGGACGCGGCGCGGGAAAACGTCCCCGGCGCGGAAATCATTCTGGCGGACGGCGCCGCCGCTCTGCCCGGTCTGGCTTCTGGCGAACGGTTTGAGCTGATTATCTCCAACCCGCCGATTCATCAGGGCAGGCAGGAGGATTTCAGCGTCTTGGCGGCGTTGCTGGAGCACGGGCCGAAGCTGTTGAAGCTAAAAGGTTCGCTGGTTTTCGTCGTCCAGCGCACCGCGGGCGCCGGGCGGCTGATCGCGGCGCACGGCCGCAAAGCGGCGTTGTTGAAAGAGACAACCGCCTTTCAGGTTTGGCGGATCGGCGTCTAAAGTCGTGATCGTCAGCGGCGGTTGGCCAGCGCCACGCCGCCGACAATCAGCGCGACGCCGACGCCGTGATAGGGCTGCAATCGCTCATCCAGCAGCGTGACGGCGAAAATCACCCCGAACACCAGGATAAGGTAGATCGACAAGCCGGCCCGCGCCGGCCCCAGCAACTGCACCGCGCGATTGAAGCACAAGTACGCGACGATGGAGGGCAGGGTGGCGACGTAGGCCAGCGCCGCCAGGGTCGTGGCGTTGATCGGCATGCCGCCGGTCGCGGCGTACTCCCATACCCACACCGGGGCCAGCCCGATTGCGCCGAGCACGAAAGTGACGGCGACGAAACTCAGCGGATGCAAGGCGGGACGGCGGCGCACCAGTATGGTGTAAAGCGCGTAGGCGACCACCGCCGCCAGCACCCACAAATCCCCCGGATTGAAGCTCAGGCTCAACAGCCGCGCCGGATCGCCCGCCGCCACCAGCACGGCGGAGCCGACGAACGACAAGGCCAGCCCGCCGATTTGCGCCGATTTCGCCGGTTCTTTCAGCAGCACGGCGGCCAAAATCGTCACCAACACCGGCATAGTGGTTTGCAAGATCACCGCATTGACCGCAGTGGTGCTGTTCAACCCCATATAAAGCATGGTGTTGAAGCAACTGACCCCCAGCAGCGCCGCCGGGATCAAGAACAGCCAGTGTTGTTTGATGAGCGGCCAATCGCGGCGGACGTGCGGCCACGCAAAAGGCAGCACCAATGCGGCGCCCAGCACCCAGCGCCAAAACGCCAGCGACACCGGCGGAACCGTTCCCGCCAGCGCGCGCCCGACGATGGAATTGCCGGCCCAAAACAGGGGCGGCGCCACCATCATCAGCCAAGCCATGTCGTAGAGCCGCTGAAGTCCGGTCGCGGCGGGCTTTTCCGCGCTCAAAATGGCGTTTCCGCCACCTTGCGCACTAAAAAGTCGCGGAACACGGCGATGCGTTTGGAGTGGCGCAGTTCTTCGGCGTAGACGAAGTACGACTCCAGCTTCGGCCCCTGCACGTCGGGCAGCACCCGGATGTATTCCGGCTTACCCGACACCAGATAATCCGGCAGCGCCGCGATGCCGATGCCGCTTTCGACGGCGCGGAAGATGCCCATCATGCTGTTGACTTGCAGCACCGGCTTGCGCTGGCCCGACGGCGGCTCGCCGACGTCCAGCACCCAATTGAGGTTCGCCACCGGCTGGCGCACGTCGGGCGGAAACACCACCAGATTGTGTCGGTCGAGATCCTGCGGCGTACGCGGCTGCTCCCGCCCTTCAAAATAGGAACGGTGGGCGTACAGGTTGAAGTTCACCGTCATCAGATGGCGCTGAATCAGATCGGGCTGACGCGGCGTGCTCATGCGGATGGCGATGTCGGCTTCGCGCATCGCCAAGTCCAACTCGGTGTCGTCCACCAGCAGCGTCAGTTGGATGTCGGGGTGCTGCTCGAGGAATTCCTTCACCCGCGGGGCCAGCCAAGTGGCGCCGAAGGCCACCGTGGTGGTGACCTTCAGCGGGCCTTTCGGCCGCTCGCGGCTTTCGGTCAGCATCGCTTCGGTCATCGACAGCTTGGCGAAGACGTCGCGGGCGGTGCGGTGGAGCAATTCGCCTTGTTCGGTCAGGATCAACCCGCGGGCGTGGCGGTGAAACAGCGGCACGCCCAGGCTTTCCTCCAGCGCGCTGATCTGGCGGCTGACGGCCGATTGGCTGAGGTTGAGCGTTTCGCCGGCGTGGGTGAAGCTGCCCGCCTCGGCGACCGCGTGGAACACTCGCAACTTATCCCAGTCCATCATGTTCTCGCCTCCCGCCCTTTGCGGCGGGGTCCTCCCGACGTCTTATCGCGACGCCCTGTTGTCGTCTGCGCGGCCCGCCTGTTTAACGCTTGCGGCATGCCTTAAGGTTATAGCTGTTAAGCGGCTGTCACGCATCAATTAACATCGTTTTTCGCCGCCGGGCGCAAGTCTGACAAAGTGGCGCCGACCGAAATTTGCTCTGGATCGACCCGCAGCTCGATCACCGCGGGCAAACCGCTCCACATCGCGTCCCAAAACGCCGGGACGAATTCGTCCGTACGCGTCACCGCCGCGCCGAAACAGCCATGCGCCTGGGCCAGCGCCGCGAAGTCGGGGTTGGCGAGATTCGTCGCCGACACCCGGCCGGGATGGCGGCGTTCCTGGTGCATGCGGATGGTGCCGTACATGCCGTTGTTGATGACGAAGGTCACCGGGGCCGCGCCGTGCAGCTTGGCGGTGGCTAATTCCTGGCCGGTCATCATGAAGCCGCCGTCGCCGGCGAAGCAGAACGCCGGGCGGCGCGGCGCCAACAGCTTGGCGGCGATGGCGGCAGGCAGGCCGTAACCCATGGCGC
>CALGOL010000303.1 GCA_937960755.1 uncultured Azospirillum sp. | reverse complement strand
CCGCCGGACAAGCTGGCGCGCCTGCTGACCCACGCCCCGGCGCGGCCGATGCACTTAGGCTTAGCGAACGGCCGCGCCTTTTCCATGATGGTGGGGGCCGGGCTTGACGCCCATGTGGTGGAACGGGTCGACCGCAAGCTGAAACGCCTGACCGGCAAGGGCGCTTATGTGGTGGAGACGCTGGCGCAACTGCTGGCCTATCGCCGCCGCAGCTACGAGGTGGAAATCGACGGCCAGCGACGCGAAGCCGCCTCGGTGGTGGTGGCGAACGGTCATTACTACGGCGGGCGCTTCGTCTGCGCGCCGAAGGCCGACTTGTTCGACCCCGACTTGCACGTCTGCCTGTTTCCCCAAGCCGGACGGTGGCACGCCATCCGCTATCTGTGGGGCGTCGCCAGCGGGCGGCTGGATCGTTTTTCCGATTATCAAGTGATCCGCACCCGCCAAGCGGCGATCTATGGCCCGACCGGCGAATCGGCGCAGGGCGACGGCGACGTCATCGGCCGGCTGCCGCTGGAAGTGCGCACCGCGGATTTCACAGTGCCAGTGATAGCCGGACCGGTTATCGGCGGCGAAGACTAAATCTTGGCGTCGAGCAGCGATTTGACCATTTCGTCTTCGGTGCGCAAGGCCGCGATATTGGCCTTATACGCCGCGGCGGCGCTGATTTGGTTGATGCGCTCCGACGCCAAATCGACATTCGGGGCGGCGACGATCCCGCTTTGATTGGCGAAGGATTCGTCCGGGGCGTATTCGGGAATGTAAGCCGGGGTGATCGGGGTGAAGGTGGTCCGCGTCCCGCCCGGCTGGCCGTTTTGCGACAACGCGGTCTGAGCGGTCTGGATCGGCTGATAGGCTTGGGCCGAGTCGGGCGGCGTCGTTCCATCGGCGGCGGGAAGCGCGCCGCGGCTGCGCGCATTGGCGACGTTGGACGCCGACGCGGTCAGGCGCTGGGACTGGGCGAGCAAGCCGCTGCTGGAGATGTCGGCGATGGAGCCCAAGGGACCGCCCCTCTCTCAAAAAACGATTAAACGAACATGCTGAAGCTGCCCATCAGCTTTTGCGTGCCGCTCTGGCCGGTCGGCATCGAAGCGGCGTTCGACATGGCGCTGGTCAAACCGCTGAGCATCGACTGCGTCGCCGCCGACATTTGGAACGGGTTGTCGTTCTTGCTCGCCTGCTTGGCGACGGTGTCGTAGTCCTGGCTGTAGGTTCCCATTTGGAACTGCAAGGCGTAGTTGTCACCGTCTTTGCTGGTCTCCGCCCCCTTCATTCGGGTGACGCGCACGGTGTAGTCGCCGCGATCCAGGGTCAATTCGCCAGACGACAGCTTGAGATAGTTGTCGTAAGACTTCCCAGCCGATTTATCGTTATCGGAGATCACCAGGCCGGTTTTACTCATCAACTGGACGCGCAGACCCTCGCCGCCCATCATGCCCATGCTGGCTTCGCCCTTGGTGGTCACCTTGAATTTGTAAAAGTCGACGTTGTCTTTGGGCGCGAGGTTGGACACCACGTTAAGCCGGGTGGTGTTTTTCGCCAAGATGCCGATATCGGTGGAGAAATAGTTGCTGCTGCTCGAAGACTTTCGCACAGTCTTCTGAAATTCTTTCACGTCTTCGGGTTGGCTGGCGTTGGCCTGCTCTTGCAAGCGTTTCACCGCCGTCTCAATCGAGGAGTTCAGCCCCGACACCAGCGAGTTGACGCTGGACAAACCGCCATCGGCCATGACGACCTCCTAATCACCTTCGATCAACAAACACCAGCACCCATGGTCCCATTAATCACTTTATCCTGCGCTAGGTTAAACGGCCATTAAAAAGCGCGCGGCGACGCCGACCGCTTCCGCCAAGCCGCCGCCGGGCGGCGGCCGGACGATGCGTTG
>CALGOL010000302.1 GCA_937960755.1 uncultured Azospirillum sp. | reverse complement strand
CGGTCAACGCCGCCGCCAGGACCGGCCGCCTAGTCGGGAACGACGCCATAATCGGCGGCCCAGCCCAGCCCGGCCGCAACGTCGCCCGCCGGGCGATATTCGCAGCCCACCCAGCCGGCGTAACCCAGCGCGTCCAGCCGATCCAGCAGCCAGCGATGATTGGTCTCGCCCCGGTCGGGCTCGTTACGGTCGGGAACCCCGGCGATCTGCACATGGCCGATGCGGGGAATGAGCCGCTCCAGCCGGCGGGTCAAGTCGCCTTCCACAATTTGGGCGTGATAGAGATCGTATTGCAGACGCACGTTATCGGCGCCGACCGCGTCGAGCACGCCCATCGCCTGATCCGAGCCGCGCAGGAAATAACCCGGCATATCGCGCGGATTGATTGGCTCGATGGTCAGGCGAAGCCCTTGCGGCGCCTGCGCCGCCGCCCAGCGCAGATTGTCGATGTAAGTCGCCGTGGCGACCGCGTCGGCGGGATCGGCCAATCCGGCCATAACGTGCAGCGCGCCGGGTTTGAGGACGGCGGCGTAATCAAAGGCCAGCGCTATCGAGCGCTGAAATTCGTCCCGCCGGTCGGCCGACACCGCTAAGCCGCGGTCGCCGGCCGGCCAATCGCCGGGCGGCGCGTTGAACAGAACGACGCTCACGCCAGCGTCCCGCGCCGCCGCCGCGACATCGTCGGCGGGGTGGTCGTAGGGGAACATGAATTCGACGCCGCGGAAGCCGCAATGGCGCGCCGCCTCAAACCGGCTAAGGAACGGGCGGTCTTGAAAGAAGAAGCTGAGGTTGGCGGCGAGCTTGGGCAAGGTCGCGGCGGCGCAGCTAGATGCGCGCTTCGGGGAAATGCTCCAATTCCTGCCGCAGGCTGTCGGCCTGATGGCGCAGCGTCGACACGCGACGCTCATCGGGGCTGGTGGCTTTTTCTTCCAGCACCAGCCTGTCTTCAATGTCCCGGTGCTCTTGCCGGATGATGTTGAACAAAGCTCTACGCAGCATGGTGTTCCCTCCCTGCGAGGGGACGCTTCCCCAGAATCGTAACGAGCCATAATAACGCGAGTCCGCCCGACGCTCAAGGGCGGCGTTTTAGCAGTATTTTTTCGGTCTTGCGGCGTTTTGCGTCGCGTCGCCGGTAATTCGTTGCGCTTGATCCGATGGGACGGCATATCATGGCGTTTCGTTGCGGCGGCGGGGGCCGCGGCGGCTTTGGGGGGAACGGCATGAAGCACGCGGCGCGCAAGGCTTTGCTGGTGGACGACGAGGCGGTGAACCGCATGGCGCTGGCGCGGCTGTTGCGCCAAGCTGGCGTCGCGACGGTGGATGAGGCGGCGGACGGAACCGAAGCGTTGGTGAAGGCCGGAGCCGCGGTTTACGATGTGGTGATCTGCGATATCGACATGCATCCGATGGACGGCATCACTTTTTTGCGCGCGCTGCGCAGTCGCGGCGACGGTCCCAACGGCCGGACCCCGGTGGTGATGCTGTCGAAGTATTCGTCGGGGGGCATGCTGCAAGCGGCGCGGGACGCCGGGGCGGCGGCGTACATCGTCAAGCCGGTCGGCCGCGACGACTTGGCGGATAAGCTGGCGCGGGTGGCGCCGGCGCTGGGCGAAGCGATGGAGGAGGCGGGGGGACGATGAACGTGTTGGAAGTGGCGGTTTACGCCATGGTGCTGACCGCGCAGGCGCCAAAACCTTTCGACTGCTACGCCGTCAAGCCGCAGGGCGTCAACTGCACCAACGGCTTGGCCGCGACGCCATCGGGGACGAAAGGCGACATCGCGTTCTCCAACGGCGTCACCGTGTTGAAGGACGGCAAGGGCGGGGTGTCGCTGTCCAACGGGATCACGACATTCTTCGATTCCGGCGCCTGGGTCAGTTTTAAGACGCCGGACGGAACGACGCTGGTCAGCGCCCGCAAGACGGCGGCGGCGCGTTTCCGTTTCTCCAACGGCTTGCACTGCGAGACCAAGGCGGAGGAACCGGGCAAGGCGCGCTGCTGGCGGCCGTAGGCGACGGCAGCCGCGCGTCCCAGTCAACGGCGTTAAATCTTCTGATAGTGCCCGCTGATTTCCGCGTGCAGCGGTTTGGTGTCTTCAAACGCCCGCATCTGTTCCGGCGTCGCTTCATGCTGATGCAGCGTCTTCCATTCCGAATAGGGCATGCCGTAGACGATTTCCTTGGCTTGGTCGTCGCTCAGGCCGACGCCCGCTTCCACCGCCGCTGCACGATACCACTTGGCGAGGCAGTTGCGGCAAAAGCCGGCCAGATTCATCAAGTCGATGTTTTGCACGTCGGTGCGCTTTTGCAGGTGCGCGACCAAACCGCGAAACGCCGCGGCCTCCAACTCGATGCGCGTCTTGTCGTCCAACGTCGTCGCTCCCTGTGTGTTTTGTGTTTCTTGGGGGTGTTTATAGAATGTTAGTCAGGCGAACCAAAAGCGCAAGCGCCGCTCAGCTTTCCGCCGCGCGCAAAGTGACGAAGCGGCCGAAAGGGTGAAAGTCGCGCGACGCGCCGCCCGCGGCGACCACTCGCAACACCGCCGCCCGAT
>CALGOL010000301.1 GCA_937960755.1 uncultured Azospirillum sp. | reverse complement strand
TGGGGCCGCCGTCGCCCATCGGCTGGGCCTGCTGCTCCTGGCAGGCGGCGGTCGACAACAGGAGGAGCGCCGCCAGGACCGGCAAGGCGATGTGCTTGGGGTGCATGAACTTTCCGCTCCCGATAAAGGGCTATAGTCGTCTACGGTGATATGCGCGCATGGCATGTGCGCCGCGCTTTAGTTATGTGTACTGTATCGTACAGTACAGTTTGACCGCAAGGCGGTTTGCGTAGCGTGAAACGGCAACGGAGGTATGCGTGGTGAACAACAAGCCCCCCTCGCGCGCGGCGGCCCGCCGACAAGCGATGCTGGAAGCGGCGACCGCGCTGTTCTTGGAAAAAGGCTTCGACGCCACGACGTTGAGCGACATTCTCGAACGCTCCGGGGGCTCCCGCACGACGTTCTACGCCCAGTTCGGCGGCAAGGACGGCATGTTGCGGACGATTATCCAAGAGTCCAGCGCCGCGGTTTGGGAAAAGGTGCGCTGGAGGAACGGCCCGCCGCCGCTGACGGAAGAAGAACTGGTGGAATACGGCTGCGTGTTTTCCGCCGCCGTCTCCGACCCTGACGTGGTGGCGGTGTACCGGATCGTTTTCGCCGAAAGCCGGCGCATACCCGGCGTCGCCGAATTGTTCATGGACACCGGCCCCAGAATGATTTTTAGCCAGTTAACCGAATGGTTCAGCGCGGCGCTGGAAGCCGGACGACTGAAGGCCGCGTCGGTGGAGGATTTGGTGCAGGCCTATGTCGGGCTGGTGCTGGGCGACCAACATTTAGACTGCGGCTTGACCTGTCTCACCCCCGACCCGGAAGCGACGCGGCGCTACATCCGCGGCGCGGTGCGCATCTTCTTGCACGGGGCGGGGTGACGAGAAGGCGACGGGGACGCCTTAGCCGCTAAAATCTTCGCCCCCAAATTCTTCATGGTCAAGGCGCGCCCGGCGCCGGATAATCGCCCGAACGGGAAAGCCTTTTCGGGTGCGCGATGACGACTGTCGGGTTGCTGGCGCTGTATTTTTCGCTGATGTTCGGCGCGCTGCTGTTGAACAGCCGGGCGGTTAAAAGCCGTTGGCTGTTTTTGCTGCGGGCGTTTTTTCCCAACTGGAAGTTCTTTGACGTCGTCGGACATGTGCCGCATCTGGCGGCCTGCTCGGCGCGTCCCGGCCCGAACGGCGAATTGGAATGGAGCGATTGGCTGCTGATTTATCCGCGCCGCCGCCGCCGCTGGCGGCATCTCTTCCACAATCCCGACACTAATCTGGCGCTTGGTCAGCAGAATCTTGTCGATCACTTTTGGGCCGACCTTTACGACCTGCCGGACGGCGCCGACCCGCGGGAACTGGTGACTTACGGCATGATGGAGCGCTTGACGCAAGCCGAGCTGCTGGCCGCGCACGGTCCGTTCACCCATTGGCGATTTGAACTCCGCATGGTGCTGGACGGGCCAGATGGGCTTTGCGACGCCTACACCATGATGCAATCGCCGGTGAACGCATGTTGAGCGAATTGCCGTTGTCCGCCGCCGTTCGGGCGACCGAGTTTCTCTTCGGCCTCAGCCTCGCCATCCAAACCGCCGAGTATCTGCGCATGGGGCGCGCCACCGGGCCGGACGGCTTGTGGGCCTGGGCGACCCATCGGCGCGACGTCCCGCAGGAATGGGCGCGGCGGATGCTCGACTTCTTCTATCAACCGGCGGCGCACCAGCTTCACCTTTGGCTGCGGCTCGCGTCGGCGGGCTTGCTGCTGGCGGGCTTCGCCAGCCTGCCGCTGCTGCTGTTCTTGTTTTTAGGCAATCTCTTGATTCTGATCCGCTGGCGCGGCGCGTTCAACGGCGGCAGCGACTTCATGACCCTGGTGGTGCTGACCGGCCTGTTGATCGCGCATGGCGTCGCGGCCGGCGGCGACGCGGAATTGGGGATGCGGGCGGGTTTGTGGTACATCTGCATCCAAGCCGTGACGTCGTACTTCATTTCCGGTTGGGTCAAGATCCTGCGTCCCGAGTGGCGCAGCGGCGAAGCGATGACGATCTTTTTAAACGGCGCTGTTTACGGCCCCCTGCCCGCCGGCCATCCGCTGCGCCGTCCGCGGCTGGCGCTGCTTGGCTCTTGGGCGTTCATCTTATGGGAATGCGCTTTTCCCTTCGCTTTAGTTAACCCGGCGCACGCGGCGGCGTTTTGCGCCGTCGCCGCCTGCTTTCACTTTCTCGTCTTCACTTTTTTTGGCCTGAACCGCTTTTTCTGGGCGTGGATGTGCGCGTTTCCCGCCATCATCTGGTGCGCTGGAACCTCGTTCACCTGACCGCCCAAGCCGCCGCCGCCGCCGGACTGCGGAAGTCCGCCAGCGCGCGGGCCGGCAAATCAGGAAAGCGCTCCGCCGCCATGCGCGCCAAGGCGGAACCCGGCCCCAACTCTAAAAACACCGTGCAGCCCATTTCCGCTAGCGTTTCCAGGCAGTCGGCCCAGCGCACCGGCTCGGCCACCTGCCGGCTGAGC
>CALGOL010000300.1 GCA_937960755.1 uncultured Azospirillum sp. | reverse complement strand
CCGCGCAACAGTTTTTTTCGATCCCCATGAACTTTTTTCGACAGACCCCTCATTCCGCGCTCCCGCAGGCTGTCATTAGCGCTGACGGCGCAACAGAAAAACCCCCTGTTCGCCCAGCAAATTGGCGAACAGGCGGCTATGGGTCAGGCCGGTGTCGCGGCCGGCGCGGTCAAGGATCAGGCTCTTTTCGACTTCCACCCCCATGTCGTCGCAGAGCGCGAGGAAGTCGGCGATGGTGCAGAGGTGGATATTGGGCGTATCCCACCACTCGTAGGTAAGTTGCTGGGTGCGCGGCATCCGCCCGCCCGCCAGCAACTGAAGGCGAATGCGCCAATAGCCGAAATTGGGCAAGGAAACGATGGCGCGCCGACCAATGCGCAACAGATGCTCCAGCACCCGGCGCGGCTGGCGCATCGCCTGCAAAGTTTGGCTGAGGATGACGAAGTCGAATGCGCCGTCGGGATAATCCTTTAGATCGGCCTCCGCGTCGCCCTGCACCACCGACAGTCCCTGCGCCACCGAACGGCGCACCCCGTCCATCGACAGCTCGATGCCGCGGGCGTCGACGCCCCGCCGGTGGCTGAGGTAGTGCAGCAACGCGCCGTCGCCGCAACCGACGTCCAGCACCCGCGCGCCATCACCCACCAAATCGGCGATCAGCTGCAAATCGCGCCGCAATTCCGGCGCCTCCAGAATCGCCGTCATCGCCCGCCCCCGGCGCCGGCTAGGCCGCGCCGCCGGGCGCAGGCGTCAAGAAAGCCCCACATCACTTGCAGAAACTCCGGCTCGTCCAGCAAGAAGGCGTCGTGCCCCTTGTCGGTTTCAATCTCAACAAAACTGACGTTCGCCCCCGCCGCGTTCAGCGCGTGGACGATGGTGCGGGATTCCAGCGTCGGAAACAGCCAGTCGCTGGAAAAACTGACCAGACAGAAACGCACCGGCGTCGTCTTGCCCCCCGGCCGGAAAGCGTCAGCCAACACGCCGCCGTGATCGGCGGCGATGTCGAAATAATCCATCGCCCGCGTGATGTAGAGATAGGAATTGGCGTCGAAGCGCTCGACAAATGCGGCGCCCTGGTAGCGCAAATAGCTTTCGACCTGAAACTCCGCCTCAAATCCGTACTTCGGCGCCGCTCGGTCCTGCAAGTTACGGCCAAACTTGCGATGCAGCGCCGCTTCCGACAGGTAGGTGATGTGCGCCGCCATGCGCGCCACCGCCAACCCCCGCTCCGGCCGCACCCCGTCGGCGAGATAGGCCCCGCGGCGCCAGTCGGGATCGGCCATGATCGCCTGACGCCCGACCTCGTGAAAGGCGATGTTTTGCGCCGAATGCCGCGCCGCCGTGGCGATCGGCGCCACCGCGAACACAGATTCAGGATAACTCACCGCCCATTCCAGCGCCTGCATGCCCCCCATTGAGCCGCCGATCACCGCGAACAACTGCTCAATGCCGAAAGACTCCACCAGCCGCTTTTGCGCCCGCACCATGTCGCGGATGGTGAGAACGGGAAAATTCAACCCCCAAGGCGCGCCGGTGAGCGGATTGGCCTCCCTCGGCCCGGCCGAGCCCATGCAGCCGCCGATCACGTTGGAGCAAATGACAAAGTAGCGGTCGGTGTCCACCGGCCGCCCCGGCCCCACCATCATTTCCCACCAACCGGGTTTCCCAGTGACAGGGTTTGGATCGGCGACATACTGATCCCCGGTCAACGCATGGCAGACCAACACCGCGTTGGAACGGTCCGAGTTCAGCGTTCCGTAAGTCTGGTAGGCGACGGGAAAGTCGGCCAGCGTGGTTCCGCCGTCGAGCCGCATCGGGCGGTCACGGCCCAAAAAACGCCTTTTTCCGGGCAACCGCCATGCTTCATCCTCCAGGGCGGCGGACGGAGTCGGCGGTAAAGACGACGCTTGCGCGGTCATGGGATATGGCCCTGCTCTTCGCTGGTGGCGCGGCGGGCTATTGGTTGAGCCGCGCGATGTGAGAAGTCAACGTTTTCTTTGATTTCGCCGTCCTGCCGGACTACACCTATGGGTCTGGTTTTCGCCATGGTTACGGGCTGATGACGAACAAAAACGCGCTCGACGAATTGCGCCGCGAGATCGACAAGATCGACGACGCAATCCATGATCTGCTGATGCGCCGCGCCCAAGTGGTCGAACGGGTCGGCGCGCAAAAAGGCGGCGGCGGACCTTATATCCGCCCCGGCCGCGAAGCCGTAATTTTGCGCCGCCTGATGGCCCGCCATGTCGGTCCGCTGCCCGCCGCCGTTGTAGTCCGGATGTGGCGCGAGCTCATCACTGCGCTGACCCGGCTGCAAGGCCCGTTCGCCGTCGCCGTTTACGCGCCGGAAGACCGCCGCGGCTTCTGGGACGTCGCCCGCGACCATTATGGCGGCGTCGCGCCGCTGACCGCCGTGAATTCGCCGCAAGCCGCCTTACGCGCCGTCAGCGAAGGCGCCGCCACCATCGGCGTTGTCCCCTGCCCGGCCGAAG
>CALGOL010000299.1 GCA_937960755.1 uncultured Azospirillum sp. | reverse complement strand
CAAGGTGACTGGAGTTCAGACGTGTGCTCTTCCGATCTCCCTGGCGGCTTTCGGCGAACCCGCGCCCTAACCCGCGGGTGCGGGCCAGTTCGTCGATATCGGCGGGGGCGTGGGCGGCGATTTCCAGCAATGCGTCATCGCGTATGATGCGCGCGCGCGGGATGTCGCGGCGCTGGGCTTCACGTTCGCGCCATGCTGACAGTTCTTGCAGCACGCCCAGGAAGCGCGGCTTGCCGGACTTCGGCTTCAGCCGCCGCCAGGATTCTTCCGGCTCGACGGTGTAGGTGGCGGGGTCGGCCAGCACCGCCATTTCCTCTTCCAGCCACTGGGCGCGGCCGGTGCGCTCCAACCGGCGCTTCAGCTTTTCATAGGCCGGACGCAGGTGGGTGACGTCGGATAGGGCGTAGGTCAACTGCCGTTCGGTTAATGGCCGGGCCGACCAATCGGTGAAGCGGCTGGACTTGTCCACCCGCGCTCCGGCCAGTTTGGCGACCAGGGTTTCATAACCGACGCTTTCGCCGAAACCGCAGACCATCGCGGCGACTTGCGTGTCAAAAATCGGCGTCGGCACCTTGCCGGTCAAATGGCAGAAAATTTCGACGTCTTGCCGTGCGGCGTGAAAGACTTTCAGGATTCTTGGATCGTCCAAAAGATCGTATAGCGGCGCCAAATCCATGTCGTCCGACAAGGGATCAATGGCGACCGCTTCGCGCGGACCGGCGATCTGCACAAGACAAAGCTGCGGCCAGAAGGTCTTCTCGCGCAGGAATTCGGTGTCGATGGCGATGTACTCGGCCCCTTGCAGCGATTCGCAAAAGGCGACGAGTTGTTCGGTCGTAGTCAAGAGCGTCATGGTCGCGTCATAGCACGCCGCCGCGCCGGGAAAAAGCGCCAAGGGCGCTTCTTCACCACTTCATCGCGTCGCCCACCAGGCGGCCGGAACCCAGGTCTGGCGAAACGCCATGTCGTAGGCCGGCGGCGGGCCTGCCGGTCGGCCGAAGACGTCGCGCCACGCCGCCCAGCTTTCCGGGTTGTACCAGTGCGGGACGAAGGCGAAGCGCCACAGCAAGGCGCGGTCCAGCGCCCGCATGGCGGTTTTAGCGCTCTCCTCGTCGCGGGCAGCCAGCGCCGTGGCGATCAGCTCGTCCACCGCGCGGCTTTTGATGCCGGAATGATTGGCCGAACCCCTCACGTCCGCCGCCGCCGAGCCGAAGTACGACAGCAGTTCGGCGCCGGGCGGCGGGTAAAACGCCAGATGCAGGGTGGTGACGTCGAAATCAAAGTCGTCCTGTCGCCGTTTCATCTGCGCCGAATCGACATTGCGGATTTCGGCGACGATCCCGGCGCGCCGCAGACTCGCGACATAGGGTTCGGTGACGCGGTTAAGCGACGGGTTGTCGTCGACAAATTCGAAACGGAACGGCTCGCCACTCTGGACGTTACGCAACACGCCGTCTTTCAGCTCCCACCCCGCTTCTTTGAACAGGCGCAGCGCCGCGCGCAGATTGGCGCGGCCGTCGCCTTCGTCGCCCGGCGGAACGAAGGCTTGGGTCAGCGCCCGCGGGTCGAGATCATCCGCCAGCGGCCGCAGCAGCGCTAATTCCGCTTCGCTCGGCGGGCCGGACGCGCCGTATGCCGAATTGGGAAAATTGGAGCGGGTGCGCAGGTATTGCCCCGACAGGATATTTTTGTGAATCCAGGGGAAATCGAATAGATAGGTTAAAGCCTCGCGAACGCGGGCGTCGGCGAACAGCGGCCGGCGCATGTTGAAGCGATAACCCTGCGCCCCCAGCGGCAGCTTGGTGGGGATGGCTTCCTTGCGCGCCCGGCCGTCCTTCATCGCCGGAAAGTCGTAGCCCGAGACCCAGCGCTGCGCCCGATGCTCCAGCCGGAAATCGACATCGCCGCTCTTAAAGGCTTCGAACAACACTTCATCATCGCGGTAATAGTCGAAGCGGATTTGGTCGAAGTTATGCAAGCCGCGATTGACCGGCAAATCCTTCGCCCAGTAATCGGCGACCCGCTCGTAAGTGATGGCGCGGCCGGCGTCCACCGCGGCGATGCGGTAGGGCCCGGAGGACAGCGGCGGCTCCAGCGTGGTTTTCGAGATGTCGCGCCCATCGGCCGTCCACCAGTGCTTCGGCCGCGGCGCCATCGACTGGGCGAAGTCGATGATCGGCTTGATCTGGCCGGTGGTGGAAAGGGTGATCTTGACCCGGCGCGGGCCTTCGGCCGTCACCGCGGTCACCTTGTCGAGAAAGGCGCGCAAGAACGGCGAGCCGTGCGCCTGCAACGCCGCCCAAGTGTAGACGACGTCTTCCGCGGTGATCGGCGCGCCGTCGTGAAAACGGGCGGCGGCGTTGAGATTGAACGCCGCCCATGACAAATCGTCGGCCAGAACCACGCTTTCGGCGATCAGCGGATAGACCGCCCCCAATTCGTCGGCCGCGGCGGTCATCAGCGAATCCAGCGTGATGGGTAAGGACCGGGGCGGCACGCCGCGCAGAATCAGCCCGTTGACGCTGTCGAATGTTCCCGGATAGCCGATGACGATGCGCCCCCCCTTGGGCGCGTCAGGGTTAACGTATGAAAAATGGCTGAAGCCGTCGGTCAGCGCCGGCGCCCCCCAGGTTCCCAGCGACCGGCGCAGGGTTTCAGCGTTAACGCAAGCGACAGCGCCCAGCGTCGCCGCCGTCAGCGCCGCCAAGAACAGGGCGGCGCGCTTCATCCGGCCAGCAGCCGCACAGCGTCGGCGTGAACCCGCGCGTCGCCGGCCGCAATCACGTCGCCGGCCGAATCCTGGCTGAGCGGTTGACCGCGCCAGTCGGTCATCACGCCGCCGGCGCCGTTAACCACAGGAACCAATGCTGCGAAGTCGTAGAGCTTCAGCCCCGATTCGACCACCAGATCAAAATAGCCCGACGCCAGCAGGCCATAGTTATAGCAGTCGCCACCGTAGACTGACGTCTTGACCGCGCCCGAAACCCGCCGGAAGGCGGAATAATCGTCGCCGGGGAACAGGTCGGGGGAGGTGGTGCCCAACACCGCGGCGGCGGCGGCGGCGCAGGGACGCACCTTCGCCGGCTTGCCGTTATGCAGGGTTTGCCGGCCGGCGACGCCGACCCAGCGGTCGTTGATGATCGGCTGATCGATAACCCCCAGCACCGGCTTGCCGCGATGCAGCAAGGCGATTAGCGAACCGAAGATCGGCCGGCCGGTGATGAAGGATTTGGTGCCGTCGATGGGGTCGATGACCCACACCCATTCGGCGTCGGCGCGCACGGCGCCGTATTCTTCGCCCACCACCCCGTCTTGCGGCCGTTGCTGCTCAAGCACGGCGCGGATCATCCGTTCGGCCTCGCGGTCGGCGATGGTGACCGGCGACGAATCGGCCTTGTCGTCCACCGCAACCGGGGTGCGGAAGTAACGACGAATGACGGCGGCGCCGGCGTCGGCCAGCCGTTCCGCCAAGGCGGCCATATGCGCGGGACAAGCTTCGGTCAAGACGGTGGGCTCCGGCGAAAAAAGCAGGGTTAAAGCGACAGGTTCGCGCATCAGTTTGCCCGCCCGCCGGCTTCGCCGCAATCCCCGGCTTTCATTCCCCGCCGCGCGGCGTATAGTGCGCTGAAAGGGCGTAGGCGGACGGTTTCAGGTCCGCATGAATGTTTGAAAGGGGGGATCATGGAATACCAACTGCGGCAATCCGGCGACGCGATGGAGATCCTGGCCGAAGGCAAGATCACCATGCGCGATCATGAAGTCGTGCAGGAAATCTGCGGCCGTTTTGGGACGGGGCGCGAACGCCGCGCGGTGCTGGATTTGTCGAAGGTGGATTTCATCGATTCCGCCGGCTTTGGCCTGTTGCTGGTGGCGCACGACCACGCCGGCCGCGCCGGCCTGACCTTGTCGCTGCGCAAACCGCAGCCGCATATCCTGCAATTGCTGGAACTGGGCGACTTCGGCCGGCTGATTCCCATCGAAAAGTGATTCT
>CALGOL010000298.1 GCA_937960755.1 uncultured Azospirillum sp. | reverse complement strand
GGCCTCCTCGGCGTTGGTGCGCAGGATGAAGCCGCCGCCGCCCGAACCGCCGTCATCAGCGCCGGAAGACGGAACCGAGCCGGATGTCGGGTTGGCGGAATTGGCCGCCGCGGTTCCCGGCGTGATGTTTCAGTGGATTGAACGGCGGGGCGGCGGCGGCGGTTTCACCTGGGTGAGCCCGCGTTCGAGCGAGGTGTTCGGCGTCGCGCCGGAACGCTTGCTGGAGGATTGGACCCGGCTGCCCATCCACCCCGACGAGCTGGAGCTGTGGCGCGCCGGGCTGGAAACGGCGGCGACTTCCGGGGTTGATTGGGAATTTGAAGGCCGGGCGCTGCGCGGCGACGGACTGGCGCGCTGGATCAAGGGGGTGGCGCGCCCGGCGCCAACCGCGGAAGGCGTGGCGCTTAACGGCGTTTTCATTGATTTCACCAGCGAACGCTTGCTGCGCGACGAAACCGACCGCCTGCGCAATCGCATGGATTTCCTGCTGAATTTTAGCCCCGCCATAATTTGCGCCGCACCGGTCGGCGTCGGCAAACGGCCGACTTTCATCAGCGCCGGCGTCCGCCAGTTCGGCTACGAGGCGCGCCGTTTGCTGGCGGAAAACGACTGGTGGGCGTCGCGGGTGCATCCTGACGACCGGGCGCGAGTGATGGCGAAGCTGGACGGCTTGGGCAAGGCGGGCGTCTTGGAGCTGTCCTATCGTTTCCGCGCCGCCGACGGCTCGTGGCGCTGGGTGGCGGATCGCCGGGTATTAGCCCCCGGCGGCGACGGCCGCCCGATGGAGGCGGTCGGGGCGATTGTCGACGTGACGCGGGCCGCTGAGGCCGAACGCGCGGCGCGGCGCGCGCAAGAGCGTTTGGAGATGGTGCTGCAATCGGCGGGGGAAGGCATTTACGGCGTTGACCGCGATGGCCGCGTGGTGTTCGTCAATGCTGCGGCCATGGCGATGACCGGCTTTTCCCGCGCTGAATTTATCGCGACGAACGCCCACGACTTGTTTCATCACACCCACGAGGACGGCTCGCCGCATTTGGCGGCGGATTGTCCGGTCTATCGCACGGCGCATGACGGTCTGGCGCGGGTGGTGGCGGACGACGTGTTTTGGCGTAAGGATGGCGACAGTTTCCCGGTCGAATATGTCGCCGCCCCTTTGCGCGACGGCGACGACGAGTCGGGCGCTTCGGCCGGCGCGGTGGTGGTGTTTCGCGACGTCACCGAGGCCCGCCGCATTCGGCGCGAACTGGAAAGCTCGCTGCGCAAATGGGAGGCGGTGCTGGCCGGCAGCCCGGTGGGCATCGCCGTGGTGGATTCTGCGCGGCGCATCATCCGGGTCAACGGCTATCTGACCGAAATGCTGGGATACCGCGAGGAGGAGATGGTGGGGCGGTCGACCCGGCTGGTGCTGCCCGACGACTCTTCCTTCGAACGGCTGATGGACGACGCCTATCCGCGGCTGCGGCGGGGCGAGACTTATCGGGCGGAAATCGAGTTGCGCCGCGCCGACGGCCGGCTGGTGTGGGCGTCCGTCACCGGATCGCTGGTTGACGTGACCGACCCCGCCACTGGCGGCGTCTGGGTGATTGAGGACATCTCGCCGCGCAAGGCGCAGGAAGCGGTCCTACAGGAAAAAACCCGCGAGCTGGAGCGCTCGAACGCCGAGTTGGAAGCCTTCGCCTATGTCGCGTCCCACGACTTGCGCCACCCGCTGCGGCTGGTGAATTCTTATCTTGAGCTGCTTGAGCGCCGGTTGAGCGGCGCGCTGACCGACGAGACGCGCGAATTTCTGGCGTTCGCCCGCGGCGGCGCTAAGCGCATGGATAAGCTGATCGTCGATCTGTTGGAGTATTCTCGCGTCGGTCGGGGCCAGCGGCCGTGGCTTCGCTTGGAGAGCGCGCAGTTAATCGAACACGCCCGGCAGGTGCTGGCGTTCGCCGTCGCCGACATCGAGGGTCAAATCATCGTTGAGTCGGGCTTGCCGCCGGTGTTTGGCGATGAGATCGAATTGGAGCGGCTGTTCGTCAATCTGATCGGCAACGCCGTCAAGTACCGCGCCCCTGACCGACCGCCGCGAATTGTGGTGAGCGCCGCCCCGCATGCCGACGGCTGGCTGTTCACCATCTCCGACAACGGCATCGGCATCGCGCCGGAGCAGTTGGAGCGGGTGTTCGGCATTTTTCAGCGCCTGCACGTCGAAGGCGCTTATGACGGGTCGGGCATCGGGCTGGCGATATGCCGCAAGATTGTCGAACGGCACGGCGGGCGGATCTGGGCGGAATCGGTGGAGGGCGAAGGCAGCGCCTTCCGTTTCATCCTGCCCAAAGCGGCCGGGCAGGAAGTTTAAGCGGCGTCAGCCGCGGTGAATTGCAAGGCCGCCAAGCGGGCGTAAAGCCCGCCTTCCGCCACCAGATCGGCGTGCCGGCCCGACGCCACCACCCGCCCGCCGTCCATCACCGCGATGCGGTCGGCGTTCTGCACCGTCGCCAAACGGTGGGCGATAATCAGCGTGGTGCGGTTGCGCATCAGGGTTTCCAACGCATCTTGCACCACCCGTTCGCTTTCGGCGTCGAGCGCGCTGGTGGCTTCGTCCAGCAGCAGAATGCGCGGGTTGCGCAGAATGGCGCGGGCGATGGCGACGCGCTGACGCTGGCCGCCCGACAGCCGGACGCCCCGTTCGCCGAGGAACGTGCCGTAGCCTTCCGGCAGCTTGTCGATGAATTCCGCGGCGTGGGCCGCTTCGGCCGCCGCCCGCACCTCGTCGTCGGTGGCGTCGGGGCGGCCGTAGCGGATGTTCTCCATCGCGTTGGCGGAGAAGATCACCGGGTCTTGCGACACCAGACCAATGCGGCCGCGCACGTCGGACGGATCGGCGGCGCGCACATCTACGCCGTCCACCCGCACCACGCCGGCTTGCGGATCGTAAAAGCGCAGCAGCATTTGGAACACCGTGGTCTTGCCGGCGCCCGAAGGCCCGACCAGCGCCACCGTCTCCCCCGGCTTGGCGTCGAGGGTGAAATCCTCCAGCGCCGCATAATCAGGGCGCGACGGGTAATGGAAGCGGACGTTTTCGAACGCGACCGAACCCACCGGCGGGGCCGGCAAGGCGACGGGTTGCGCCGGGGCCTTGACCTCCGGCACGGTCGCCAGCAATTCGAACAGCCGTTCGGCGGCGCCGGCGGCGCGTTGCAGGTCGCCCATCACCTCCGAAATCGCCCCCATCGAGCCCGCCACCACCACGGCGTAAATCACGAAGGCCGACAATTCGCCGGGGCTAAGCCGGCCGGCCAACACGTCATGGCCGCCGATCCACAAAATGACGCCGACCGCGCCGAACACCAGCACGATAACGATCACCGTCATGATCGCCCGCATCCGCACCCGGTCGACGGCGATGCTGAAGGCGTCTTCAACCCGCTGGGCGAAGCCGGCGCGGTCATGGGGTTCGTGGGTGTAGGCCTGCACCGTGCGGATGGCGCTTAAGGTCTCATCGACGAAAACGCCGACGTCGGCGACGCGGTCCTGGCTGGCGCGCGACAGCTTGCGCACTTTGCGGCCAAAGAAAATGATCGGGAACACCACCAAGGGCGCCGCCAGCAGCACCAAGAGCGTCATCTTGACCGACGTCACCAGCAGCATGGCGAGGCCGCCGCAAAACAGCAGCACATTGCGCAAGGCGACCGAGGCCGACGAGCCCACCACCACTTGCAGCACTTCGGTGTCGGTGGTCAGCCGGGTCAGGATTTCGCCGGTTTTGGCGGTTTCAAAATAGCCGGGGCTGAGGGTCAGCACATGATTGAACACGGCGCGGCGAATATCCGCCACCACCCGTTCGCCGATCCACGACACCAGAAAGAACCGGCCGAAAGTGGCGGCCGCCATCAGGGCGATGACGCCCAGCAACGCCAGCAAGGCGTTATCCAGCACCGCCGCATCGCCGGCGGCGAAGCCGCTGTCCACCAGCACCCGCATGCCCTGGCCCATCCCCAGCACC
>CALGOL010000297.1 GCA_937960755.1 uncultured Azospirillum sp. | reverse complement strand
GGCGACCACCGAGATCTACCCTCTTTCCCTACACGACGCTCTTCCGATCTAACAGCTTGGCGCGGCCGCGGTCGCCCGATGCGAAAGCCTCCTCCGCTCCGGCGTAGGCGACAAGCGCGTTGTCGCCTTTCAAGGCCGCGGCGCTGGCCAGCAGGCGCCACAAAAACGCCGATTGCGGCAGCGATTTCCCGGCGATTTCCAGGTTGCGGATGGCTTCGTCGGCATGGCGGCGGTCGCCGGTCTCCACCAGCGCGTGCGCCAGCGACACCCGGATGGTGGAGGCGTCGGGCGCGGCGGCGATGGCGGCGCGATAGGGCGCGGCGGCGTCGGCGGCGCGGCCGTTCTGCAACATCAAGTCGCCCTTCAGCTCATGGAAAAAGGCGTTCTTCGGCTCATCGCGTATCAGCGCGTCCACCAGCGGCACGGCTTCACGCACGTCGCCGCGGCGGAAATAGGCGTAAGCGCGACCGTAACGCGCCGCCATGGCGCGGTCGTCGGCGCGAAAACGGGTCAGGGCGCGGCCCGGCTCCAGATAAGCGTAAAGCTTGGCCTGCACCCGTTCATAGCTTTCGCGCCATTTTTCCGGGATCGGCTTGCCGGTGTGGGGCGAGGTCGCCACGGCTTGCCGCACCGTTTCGATGCGCTCGCGGGTCAGCGGGTGGGTGATGCGATAGCCGACGTCGCGGTCGTTGGAGAGAATCGGGTTCTCGGCGTCGAGCTTTTTCAAAAAGGTGTACATGCCTTCGGCCGACATGCCGGCCCGCGACAGAAAAGTCAGCCCGGCGGCGTCGGCGGCCGATTCTTGCGCGCGGGAGAACGCCAGGAAGCTGCGCTCGGCCAATTGCTGGCCCAGCATCACCCCGCCCATGCCGGCCTGGGCGTTGCCGGAAGCGACGCCGCCGATGATGCCCAACCCCAAGCCGATCAGCGAGGTCAGCATGGCGGCCTCCATCGCATCCTTGCCGCGCACCAGATGGCCGCCGGAGATATGGCCGGTTTCATGCGCCACCACGCCGGCCAACTCCGCCGGGTTGGCTTCCAGGATCAAGCCGGTGTTGAGGAAGATGTTCTGCCCGCCGGCGACGAAGGCGTTGAGCGTGCGGTCGTTGACCAAAAAGATGCGCAACGCCTTGGGGTCGATGCCGGCCGCGTCGAAGACCGGCTTGGCCAGACCGCGGATGACGTAGTCGGTTTCGGCGTCGCTGAGCAATTGAATGCCGCCGCCGCGGCGGCTCTGCGCCGAAGCGGGGACGGCGACAGCCAGCGCGGTCAACGCCGCGCAAGCCGCTGCGGTGATTTTTTTCAGCATCCCGTGCAACTTTCTCCGCCCTCCCGACGCAATGCGATAAGAATAGCGCCGAACCGTTTTCGATCCACCATGCCGTTCGGATGGCTGACCCGATGATTACCAGCATAATACGGCGCCGTCAGGGCGTGTTCCTGCTCGCCGCTGTCGCAGCGCTTTCCGGCTGCGTCAACGCTAAATTCAAAACCAACGAACCGTTGCGCGGTTTCGTCATCGCTGACGAGCCGCGCGCCGCGCAAATCGGCCGCGACATGTTGGAAAGCGGCC
>CALGOL010000296.1 GCA_937960755.1 uncultured Azospirillum sp. | reverse complement strand
GGCGGCGACCTTCGCCCCGCTTTGCCCCGACCGGCCCGGTTTGCGCTTCCTTTATGATTGCGGCGCCTGGCCGGCGTTCATTGACGCGGTGCGGCTGGCGGCGGCGCGGCGCGAGCTGGGGGCCGACTGGGTCCGGCAAGCTATGGCTGATGCTGGAACGACAATTCCGCGCCTGCCGCTCGCCGGCAAGGATTTGCTGAAAGCCGGCGCCGCCCCCGGCCCGGCGGTGGGCGAAGCGTTAAAGCAGGTTGAAGCGTGGTGGGCCGACGCCGGCTTCAAGCCGACCCGCGCCGCCTGTCTGCAAGAGGCGTTGCGACGGCTGGGCGCCCCCCGCCAATAAAAAGGGGAGCCTCGCGGCTCCCCGAAAAGGTCACGGCCGGGGCCGAAGCCCCGACACGCGGAAATGTTTGGCGATTACGCCTTGTTCATGCGGTTGTCGACCAGTTCGGAGACGACGGTCGGATCGGCCAGGGTCGAGGTGTCGCCCAGCGCGTCGTGTTCGTTGGCGGCGATCTTGCGCAGGATGCGGCGCATGATCTTGCCCGAACGGGTCTTCGGCAGGCCGGGGGCCCACTGGATCAGATCCGGCGAGGCGATCGGGCCGATTTCCTTGCGGACCCAGTTCACCAGCTCCTTACGCAGCTCTTCGGTCGGGTTTTCACCGGCGTTGAGCGTGACGTAGGCGTAGATGCCCTGACCCTTAAGGTCGTGCGGATAGCCCACAACGGCGGCTTCGGCGACCTTCGGATGCGCCACCAGCGCGCTTTCGACTTCCGCCGTGCCCATGCGATGGCCGGACACGTTGATGACGTCGTCAACGCGGCCGGTGATCCAATAGTAGCCGTCTTCGTCGCGGCGGCAGCCGTCGCCGGTGAAGTACTTGCCGGCGAAGGTGGAGAAGTAGGTCTGCACGAAGCGTTCGTGGTCGCCGAACACCGTGCGCATCTGACCCGGCCAGGAGTCGGTGATGCACAGGTTGCCTTCGGTGGCGCCTTCCTGCTCGACGCCTTCGTTATCGACGATCTGCGGCTGGACGCCGAAGAACGGCTTGGTGGCCGAACCCGGCTTCTGGCCGATGGCGCCCGGCAGCGGGGTGATGAGAATGCCGCCGGTTTCGGTCTGCCACCAGGTGTCGACGATCGGGCAACGGCCTTCGCCAACAACATTGTAGTACCACAGCCACGCTTCCGGGTTGATCGGCTCGCCCACCGAACCCAGGATGCGCAGCGACTTGCGGCTGGTCCGCTTCACCGGCTCGTCGCCGTCGCGCATCAGCGAGCGGATGGCGGTCGGCGCGGTGTAGAAGATGTTGACGTTGTGCTTGTCAACCACGTCCCAGAAGCGCGACACCGACGGATAGGTCGGGATGCCTTCGAACATCAGCGTGGTGGCGCCGTTGGCCAGCGGGCCATAGACGATGTAGCTGTGGCCGGTGACCCAGCCCACGTCAGCCGTGCACCAATAGGTTTCGCCGTCCTTGTAGTCGAAGACGTACTGATGGGTCATCGACGCATAGACGAGATAGCCGCCGGTGGTGTGCAGCACGCCCTTCGGCTTGCCGGTCGAGCCGGAGGTGTAGAGGATGAACAGCGGGTCTTCCGCGTTCATTTCTTCCGGCGGGCAATCGGCGGAAACCGATTCCATTTCTTCATGATACCAAAGGTCGCGGCCTTCGGTCCAAGCGACGTCGCCGCCGGTGTGCTTGACCACCAGCACCGTCTTCAGGCACGGCGAAGCGTCGGCCGCCTTGTCGGCGTTGGCCTTCAGCGCCACCTTGCGGCCGCCGCGCAGGCCTTCGTCAGAGGTGATGAGGAAATGGCTGTCGCAGTCGACGATGCGATCCTTCAGCGAATCCGGCGAGAAACCGCCGAAGACGATGGAGTGGATGGCGCCGACGCGGGTGCAGGCCAGCATGGCGTAGGCCGCTTCCGGGATCATCGGCAGGTAGATCGTGACGCGGTCGCCCTTTTTGACGCCGTTCTTCTTCAGCACGTTCGCCAGCTTGCAGACCTTTTCATGCAGCTCGCGATAGGTGATGTGCTTGGAGACGCCGGGATCGTCGCCTTCAAAGATGATGGCGGTCTGATCGGCGCGCTTGGCGAGGTGGCGGTCGATGCAGTTGTAAGAGACGTTGAGGGTGCCGTCGTAGAACCAGCGGATATGGACGTCGCCAGTGTAGGAAACGTCCTTCACCTTGGTGTACGGCTTAATCCAGTCGATGCGCTTGCCCTGCTCGCCCCAGAAGCCTTCCGGGTCCGCAACCGAGCGCTGATACATTTCAGCGTAGGCCGCTTCGTTCACATGGGCCGTAGCGGCGATCTCGGGCTTAACGGGAAAGAAGGTGTTATCGGTCATTGGATCGCGATTCCCCCGTGCGTTCTGTTCTTGCCCGTCTAGCGGGATTGCCCGACGGGCTTGGTCGAGCCTGCATCCGTTTTAGATGCTTGGCGCGCATTATCCACACCAGCCCGAAGCACGGCAAGCCCCACGGGGACGCACGGCGGGATTCGCCCGCGGTTATTTTGAAGGAATTTAAACACATGTCGCAAAAGCGAAATATTGGCGCGCGGGAGGAGCGCCAATCCGACCGGATTGGATCCGCAAAGCGTTGTTAAGACATGATTTTTGGCAAATTCTTGGAGCGGGTGAAGGGAATCGAACCCTCGTCGTAAGCTTGGGAAGCTTCTGCTCTACCATTGAGCTACACCCGCGCGAAGGACGCCGTTATAGCCAACCCCGCGGCGCTTCGCAAGGCGTCAATTGCAGGCCGCCGCCACGACGCGCCGATTTGAATTCGACGCCAGTCAAAACCACCTTTCAAAGCACGTTGCTCGCCGCACCCGACCACCGTAAACGAACCGATTTTTTTCCCAGCCTTCGCCGACACCCCCCAGCAAGGCGCGGCGAAGGCCGGCAAAAACTAGAACATGCGACAACATGTCGCATTGCTGTGCCGTCAGCCGGTATGACCAGCCAACGCCAGCACCCGCGCCCATTCGTCAGCGGTCACCGGACACACCGACAACCGCGACTGGCGCACCAACGCCATGTTTTGCAACATTGGGTCGGCTTTCATGGTTTTCAGCGTGACGCTTTTCGTCAACGGCATGACGGGCGCGACGTCAACCATGCCGAATCGTCCAGAAGCATCCGTAGGATCCGGGTAGTATTCGCCGACGATTTCGACCACGCCGACGATTTCCAGTCCTTCGTTGGAATGATAAAAAAACGCCTGATCGCCAATTTTCATCGCCTTCAAATTATTCGAAGCCTGATGATTGCGCACGCCGTCCCAATGGGTGCGGCCGTCCTTGACCATTTGCGGCCAAGGATATTTCACCGGCTCGGATTTTAGCAGCCAGTAGGCCATGAATTGTCTTCCCTTTAAGCTTTCGGCAGCACCTTGCGCCACGGGCGAATGTCGACTCGGGCGAAGAGGCCCGCCTTGGCGTAAGGGTCGGACGCCGCCAGCGCCTCGGCCGCCGCCTTGTCTTCGCAGTCGATAATCAGCAAGCTGCCGGTCATCGACGCGCCGTCGTCGCTGAGAAACGGGCCGGCGGCGACGATGCGGTCGCCCAGTTCGGCCAGGAACGCCAGATGGGCGTCGCGGTTGGCGGCGCGCACGCCGACGGCTTCGGGTTTGTCGGTGCAGTGGAACGCGAACAGCATGTCGATCTTCCGTGATGAATTGAAAAACAAGCGACTGCGAGCAAAGTAGCGCCCGCCGCGCCGCGGGAAAAGAGCCGGGACTCCCGCCCGCCCCCCGGTTATGGCATTATTGCGCCGTCAAGAGGGGAGAGCGTGCGATGAGCGAAGCCTTGCGCATTGATCCGGTCAGCCTGGAGGAGTTCGAGGCGATGAGCTTCGGCCGCCGCAAGGCCGAGTTGATCGACGGCATGATCGTGCTGGCCCATGCGTTTCCCACCCCGCGGCACGCCCGAATAACCGCCGGCGTCGCCACCGCCTTCAACATCGCGCTGCGGGCGGCGCAAAAGCCCTGCCGGGCGGAAGTTGGCGGCGGCCTGTCGGTGCGCCGCGACAACGATAATCAGCTTGGGCCCGACGTGCTGGTGACCTGCGGCGGCGGGCGCGACGAAGCCGGCGCGCCGATCCTGGCGGTCGAGGTGCTGTCGCCGTCCAACACCATGACGGAGATGGAGCGCAAGCTGACCGCCTATCGCGCCCACCCCGATTTGCGCCACCTGCTGTTGCTGCGCCAGAACGATTATCGGGCGGAACATTGGATGCGCGGGCCGGATGGTCGCTGGCATGCCGATTTGCTGGAAGGGGCCGACGCCGTGCTCGACATTCCCGACGTCGGCGGAAGCTGGACGCTGGCCGAACTCTACGGCGACGTTTTTAATTAATCCGCTTCGTCACGGAACGGCCGGGCGAGCAGCGCCTGTATGGTCTCGTTCACCCCGGCGCCGCGGTTCAGCACCGCGTCCACCGCCGCGGTGATCGGCATCTCCACCCCCAGCTTGGCCGCCAAGGCGGCGGCGGCGGCGGCAGTATGCACCCCTTCGGCGACCGAGCGGCGCTCGCCCAATATTTCGGCCAGCGTGCGCCCTTCCCCCAGCGCCGCCCCCAACGACATGTTGCGCGACTGAAAGCTGGTGCAGGTAAGGGTGAGGTCGCCCAGGCCCGACAACCCCATCAGGGTTTCCGCCCTTCCGCCCAGCGCCACCGCCAGCCGGGTGATTTCCGCCAGCCCGCGGGTGATGAGCGCGGCGCGGGCGTTGTCCCCCAGTTTGGCCCCCACCGCGACGCCGCAGGCGATGGCCAGCACGTTCTTGATCGCGCCGCCGACTTGCGCGCCGATGACGTCGTCGGAGACGTACGGCCGGAAAGCGCGGCCGCCCAAAGCGTGCGCCAGGGCGCGGCCCA
>CALGOL010000295.1 GCA_937960755.1 uncultured Azospirillum sp. | reverse complement strand
TTCATCATGGCGGGTGAGCTGCGGCTCGGTTGCGTCCTGTTGTCCGGTGCCGCCGGATTAAAGACGGCAAAGTCGAAAATGGCGGCGTTGCGGTCGGGAAAGGCGGCGAGGGCGGCGGTCATGGCGATTGCGCTTTCTTCTTATATAGATTGTCGGATCAGCACGGCGTCGCGGCCTGCACGCGGGCGGCGGCGGCCATCCAGGCGTCAAGGTTGGGGGCGGCGTGGCGTGTTGAGGCTTGACGGGGCGCCGGCTTGGGGAACGGGGCAGGGTTGGAGGATTTGCTCGCGCACGGCGCCTTCCCCGCCGCAACGTCCTGATTGAGCCAGGCGCGCCAAGCGGCGCCGACGTCGCGGTAACGGTAGCCGTGGGCTTGGCAACGCAGGCGGAAGGTTTCGACGTGGCGGTCGATGTCCACCGCGCTGTGCTGATTTTCAGCCCAGGCGCGGTCTTCAGCCGACGGCGACCAGTCGGCGCCGGGGGAAACCGCCGCCGACAAACCGGCGTCCTCGCCCGCGTCCGTGGAGAGCGAGTCTGGAATCTGTTTGATTTCCGGCTGTTCATGTCGCTGCGGTTGACAGGGGGCGTTCGCCGTAGCGACAGGGCTGTTCAGGGATTTCGCAGGGGCGCCGCCATGGCTGACAGAAGCGCCGGGGGCGGGCGTGGTTTGCAGCTCATAAAGGCTGGACAGCCGCCCGCCGTTTTCCGACCAGCGGTCGCGCACTGCGATCAGTCCGGCGTCGGCCAAGCGGCCCAGGGTCTTGTTGACCCAGGCGCGCGAGCGCTTCAGCTTGGCGGCCAGCGTGGTTTGGCTGGGCCAGCAGCGTCCCTGCCGGTTGGCGAAAGTGGCGAGCGCGCTCAACACCGCCAGGGCGTCGGCGTCGATGTCGGGATGATCCAGCCACCACGACGGCACGCGGCCCCAGCGCTCGGTTTCGGCCCCGGCGGGGACTCCTGCGGGCGGGGCGGCGGACGGGTCGGATAAGGCGTCGGGCGACGGCATGGTCGGCGGTCCTTGTTTTCTGGCGAAGTGAAAACGCCGCCCGGAACGACCGGACGGCATGTCTCGCCGACCAACAGACCGCGTTCTCGCCGCCGCCGCCAAACGCGGGGTGTTCCTCTATGGAGGGGGGGCTTGCGGATATGAAGGCGTCGCCCGCGCCGCCGGAGGATCAGCCCGCGCCATTAAAGGTTCAGCCCGCAGGCTTGGAGGATCAGCCCGCGCTTTGGCCGCGAATCGCGCTTCTATAGGTTCTGCGCGCGGGGCTGGAGGACCAGCCCGCGCACCGCCGTCAGCCTGATTGCGGCGTTGCGGCGGCATTTATGGAGGGCATGGCCGCGCTTAAACCCCGCTGCGCCGTGTTTGGAGGAAACGCCCGCACTTCATATGGCGGGTATAAGGGGCGAAAGGCCCCATATGTCTGGTTAACGCTGAATCCGCGGGCGGATCCTCCATGCCGTGGCGCGAGTCGCGGGCGAAAACGCGAGTCTTTCCGCCATGTGCGGGGAATTCCTTCATAGGTGCGGGCGATTCCTCTATGACCGCGAGGACTGCCTCCATATGTGCGGGCGATTCCTCCTTATGCGCGGCCGAGTCCACTATATCTAGCGGTGAGGACTCGAGCGCCCCTGTTGCGTCGGCTTGCGCGGACGATTACGTTAAGCCGAGATGTTGAAGGGAGCGGGTGATGGCGGCCAAGGTTGCGGCGGTGACGAACGATATGCAGGACGGGCGGAACGACAATCTGCCGACCTTGCAACTGCTGCTGTTCGAACTGGAGCAGGACCGTGAGCGCAAGGACGCCGCCGGGCAGTCGCGTTCGCGCACCAACACGGTGGGCCTCTACGATATTGCGCCGCGCTTCGTTTTCTATCCCGGCAAGGTCGGCGAAAGCATCATCGACCGCACCGAGTCCAAGGGCGATCCGATCCAGCGCGAATTTGAATACAAAGGCCGCGCTTTCCGTCTGACGCTGAAGCCGGCGGTGATCCCGCGCCGGGCGCGGGTCGAAGACGGCGCGGAAGACCGCGGGCAGGTGGAATACTGGGACCACGTCTTCCCCGGCGAGCGCGAACAGATCGTTGAACATGTGGTGCGCCGGTTGGCGACGGAGCGCGGCCGCCTGGCGCTCGACGCCAAGGATCAGCTCACCATGCGCTTCTCGCTCTATGAAATCCAAAAGGAGCTGGAGCGGGTCAAGCGCACCTTGTCCATCGTCGAAATCCGCGAAGCGCTGACCATCCTGCACCAGTCGTTCGTCGAAATCCGCGGCAAGGGCAAGGGCGGCTCGGTGCTGTTGTCCTCCACCGCGTTTCCCGCCTTGGGCTTGCGCGGCCGCGGGACCGACAGCCTGAGCGGCGCCGCCACCGAAACCTATCTGACGCTAAACCCAATGGTGGCGGAATCCATCCGCTCCATGTCCTTCCGCATGATGTCGTACGGCTGGCTGATGCGGTTGAAGAACCCGGTGTCGCGCTGGCTGTTCAACCGCCTGACGGTGGAGTTCGAAGACGCCGAAGCGCCGGCTCCGGCGGTCATCAACGCTCGCTCCATTGTGCGCGACAGCGGCATGAACGAATGGAGCCGGCCGCGCGACACCCTGCGCGCCGTGCGCGAAGCGGTGCTGGCGTTGCAGAACGAAGGCATTCTGGAAGCGGTGGATGTGGAAAAGATCATGTCCGGCCGCCGGCTGGACGATGAAAACTACACCATGACGCCGTCGCAGCAGTTCCTGCATGAAATCGAAGCGGCGTCGGCGCTGGCGGAGCGCAATCAACAGCAAATTGCGGCGTTGGACCTGGACGGCGAAGGGCGCGGCGATTTTATTCGCATTTCCCGTCCCGCCGCCGCCGACCTGCGACGTAAACGCCGCAGCGAAACCACGCTTTTGGCGGTAAAGTAGGAAACTCAGTAAGCGTCAAAAAAAAGCGACGCGACCAGCGCCGTGGGGGCTCAACGGAGACGAAACATGACGCTTAAAAACATCCTTGTTCATCTCGACCAAGGCGAGCGCTGCCGGGAACGTTTGCGGCTAGCCGTCGATTTGGCGCAAAAGCATGGCGCTCGGCTGGTGGGATTGTTCGCCCAGACCAGCCGCGCCGACACCGTCGGCGTGGTGGCGGTGTGGCCGCCCGAATCCTATCGTGACGCCGCCGCCGCCAGCAAAGCTGGTTTTGAGGCGGCGGCGGCCGACATCGCCGACGCTGAATGGCGCGACGCTAATCGCGGCTCGGCGCAAGAAGTCGTCCATGCGGTGATTGAAGCCGCCCACAATGTCGACCTTGTGGTGATGGGGCAGGACGCCGGCGGCGAACACCCGCAGGTTCCCGCCGGCATGGCGGAGCAGGTGATCCTCAACGCCGGCCGGCCGGTGCTGGTGCTGCCTTACGTCGGCAGGTTTGAAAGCGTCGGCGCCCGGCCGCTGATCGCCTGGAACCACAGCCGTGAAGCGGCGCGGGCGCTTAACGACGCGCTGCCGCTGATCGCCAACACCGAACATGCGGTGGTCGCAAGCTTCGTGCGCCATCCTGACGTTGAGCGCGCCGCCGCCCGCGATTGCGTGGCGCATCTGGCTTGCCATGGCGTAGAGGCGTCGGTGGAAGCGATGACGCCGGACGGCGTCGGCGTTATGGACATGCTGTTGAACCGCGCTTCGGACCTTGGCGCCGATTTGCTGGTGATGGGGGCGCACGGCCAGATTGGCTTCCCCTATCTGCATCGCGGCGCCGGGTCTCGCCATATTCTGGCGCATATGACGCTGCCGGTGCTGATGTCGCATTAAGTAAGCCGCGGCGTATTCTGCAACGTTGCACGAAGGCCGGATGCCCCGGCCTTCGTGTCGCCGTTGTTAGTGGGTTGGCAATAAGCGCGGGCTAAACCTTTATAACTGCGAAGCCGCGGCCCGGCGTCACAACGCTTTGAGGACCGCTTCGGCCGACGACACCTCGAACGCCCCGCCTTCTTCCACCGCCAGATGGGTGACGACGCCGTCCACCGCGACCAGGGCGAAGCGCTGGCCGCGCACGCCGAGTTGCGGGCCGGAAAGCTCTTGCGTCAGGCCAAGGGCGGCGGCCAGCAGCGCCATGCCGTCGGGCAGCATGGTCACTTTGCCGTCTACGCCGTGCTTTTCGCCCCAGGCGCGCATAACGAAGGGGTCGTTGACCGCGGTGCAGACAATCTCATCCACGCCTTTCGCCTTGAGTGCGTCGGCCTGTTCGACGAAGCCCGGCAGATGCTTGGCCGAGCAGGTCGGGGTGAACGCCCCCGGCACGGAAAACAGCACCGTCTTCTTGCCCTTGAACAGCGAGTCGGTGGTGATTTCCTGCATGCCGTCGGCTGTCAGATGCTTTAACGCGACGGACGGAATGCTGTCGCCGACTTGGATCGCCATGTCTCTAGTCCTTCCCGGTGTATTTTGGTTTCGGCTTTAAAACCGAGAGCATGAGATGGGGGGCGTCGATAAGGCCGGCAAGCCCGCGCGACCGCGTTCCGGCGCATTGGGCTTTTGCATTGGGGCTGGCGGAGTGCTATTGACCTTCTTCTTGGGCGATGGTCCGGGTCAAACGGCGCCGCCCAATCTTGTTCCGCCGCTTCGTTTCTACTCGACAGGTTTCCGCCCGATGGAAAAGTTCACCGTTCTGACCGGGGTCGCCGCACCTCTGCCGATGATTAATGTCGACACCGACATGATTATCCCCAAGCAGTTCTTGAAGACCATCAAGCGCACCGGCCTCGGCAAGCACCTGTTCGATGAAATGCGCTACACCGCCGAAGGGGCGGAAATCGCCGATTTCGTGCTGAACAAGCCGGCCTATCGTTCGGCGTCGATCCTGGTGTCGGGTGAGAACTTCGGCTGCGGCTCGTCGCGCGAACATGCGCCGTGGGCCTTGCTGGACTTCGGCATTCGCTGCGTCATCGCCCCCAGCTTCGCCGACATCTTCTATAACAACTGCTTCAAGAACGGCATCCTGCCGATCAAGCTGCCGAAGGAGCAGGTCGACCTGCTGCTGGACGACGCCGCCCGCGGCGCCAACGCCACCGTCACCGTCGACCTGATTAATCAGGAAATCGCCGGGCCGGACGGCGGCCGGATTAAGTTCGACATCGAACCGTTCCGCAAGCATTGCCTGCTCAACGGCCTGGACGACGTCGGCCTGACCTTGCAGCAGACCGCCGCCATCGACGCCTATGAAGCCAAGGGCCGGACCAGCCAGCCCTTCATGTTCCTCTGATCGCCCTAACCGTTTGCAAAGAAGCCGCGTCGACGCGGCGGCCGTTGCGACCTTTGACTGGATGGAGACCGTTGTTATGACTGCCAGCTACTCGCTTCTTCTGCTTCCGGGCGACGGCATCGGGCCGGAAGTGATGCGTCAGGTGCGGCGGGTGATCGAGTGGGTGGAGCGTAAGCGCGGCCTCTCTTTCCAGATCACCGAAGCGCTGGTGGGCGGGGCCTCCATCGATGCGCACGGCGTGCCGCTGACCCCGCAGGTGTTGGAAAAGGCCAAGAGCGTCGACGCCGTCATGCTGGGCGCCGTCGGCGGCCCGAAGTGGGACGGCGGCAAGGTGGCGTTTGAAATCCGCCCGGAAGCGGCGCTGCTGGCGCTGCGCAAGGAGTTGGGCCTGTTCGCCAACCTGCGCCCGGCCACGGTGTTCGACGCGCTGGTCGACGCCTCCACCTTGAAGGCCGAAGTGGTCAAGGGGCTGGACATCATGATTGTCCGCGAGCTGACCGGCGGCGTCTACTTCGGCGAGCCGCGCGGCATCTCCGACCTGCCTAACGGCGAGCGCATCGGCGTCAACACCCAGACATACACCACCAGCGAAATCCGCCGCGTCGCCGCGGTGGCCTTTGAGCTGGCGCGCAAGCGCGGCAACAAGCTGCATTCGGTGGAAAAGTGCAACGTGATGGAATCCGGCCTGCTGTGGCGCCAGGAAGTCATCAAGCTGCACCAGGAAAGCTATTCCGACGTTCAGCTTGAACACATGCTGGCCGACAACTGCGCCATGCAGTTGCTGAAGAACCCCAAGCAGTTCGACGTTATCGTCACCGACAACCTGTTCGGCGACATTCTGTCGGACGAAGCCTCGATGCTGACCGGTTCGCTCGGCATGCTGCCTTCGGCTTCGCTGGGCGCGCCGGACGCCAACGGCAAGCGCAAGGCGATGTACGAGCCGATCCACGGTTCGGCTCCCGACATCGCCGGACGCGACGTCGCCAACCCGCTGGCGACCCTGCTGTCGTTCGCCATGGCGCTGCGCTATTCCTTCGACCGGGAAGCGGAAGCGGCGATGATTGAAACCGCGGTGCAGCGTTTGTTGGCCGGTGGCTTGCGCACCGCCGACATCATGCAGCCCGGCATGGCGCGTTGCTCCACCACTGTGATGGGCGACACCATCCTGCGCGAACTGGACAAGCTTCAGGCGGCGTAAGGGACGGGTTTCGGTTAGAGCGGATCGCGCAAAATCGGAATCGATTTGAAGCGTGAATCCGCTCGTCAAATCAAAGAAAAAAGAGCGCCGCGCCGTTGCAGATTTTATGCGCGGCGCTCTAAATCAGGAAGGGCGGGGCTGAAAATGCTCCGCCTTTTTTGATTCATGGCCGGCAGCCCCAAAAGAAAAACCCCCGGACGAGTTTAATCGTCCGGGGGCGCTATGGGCTCTTCACGGGATCGGCGGCAATGGCGAGCCGCCCTAAAATCTTTCGTTTTGGCGTCGGGGGCGGGGAGCGGTCGGCCCAACCCGTCGGCGCGTCGTCATGGTGAGACTTTAGCCCCAGTCACATGACCGTTCCCTGGCGCCGACATGAAATAAAATTCATCTTGGGAGCCCAACGCTTCATCCCCGCAGCAGGCGCACAGCGGCGGCGGCGACCTCGCGCCAGCCCAGCCCGTCCGCCAGATCGAACAGCGCCGTCAATCTTTCGCCGCGGCCGGGGCCGGCGTCCATGTCGGCCAGCGCCAGCACCATGGCGGCGACGCGGCGATGCAGCAGCCGGGTCAGCGCCGCCAGCTCGTTCTTAGCGGCTTCCGCCGGCAGGCGGGCGGCGAAGCGATACAGCGCGCCGATCGGGCGCAGCTTGGCGGTGAAAGCCGCGGCGGTCATGCCGGAAGCTTGCTCATCAAGCCCGCCGCGCAACTCCTCCAGCGACAAATCGGCGAACTGCCCCGCCAGTCGGATGAATTCCGCCACCTGCGCCGCGCCGCGGCCGGTCAAATCGGCGGAGACGCCGCCGATCAAGCCGCCTTCAAGCGCGCGGCGGGCGATGTCGATCAAATCTTCGACGTCGTTCAGCATCACCGACACGCCGAAGCGGGCGAAGCCGTCGTTATCATGGATGCAGGCGTTAAGCAGACTGTTGATCTTGCCCATGACAAGCGTGGTCAGCGCCGCCATGGCGGTCGCCGCTTCCGTCAATTCATGCTTGGCGTCCAACTCCTCCAGCGCCATCGCCAGCACGTCGAGGCGCAGGAAATCGGCCGACAGCCGCATGACGTCGGGATTGTCGTCGGCTTCGAGCGTCGCGGTCAGCCGCTGGGCGGCGTCGAGGAATATATCGGTCAGCCGCCCAGCGGCGCCGTGCATGTGGGGAATGGCGCGCCGGCCTTCCCCCAGCCGCTCCAGCGCTGCGGCCAGCGTCGACAAGAGCCGCGCGTTCAGCATGAA
>CALGOL010000294.1 GCA_937960755.1 uncultured Azospirillum sp. | reverse complement strand
AGACGTGTGCTCTCCAGCCAATCAAACATGAAACCGCCGCCCCGCCCGCTCCAGCGAAACTCGCGGTGGATCAAACCCAATAAATCCGCCAGCGTCGCCGCTATTTCCGGCTCGTCGGCCAGCGACAGCACCCGCGGTTCGGCCAGCACCGGGGCCAGCGCCTCCCGGCTGTCGAGAAAACGCGCATCCAGCAACATGCGGTCGGCGACGGTCAGCACCCAGCCCGCCGTCGCCGGATTGAAGGTGAAGGCGTGCACCACGCCCCCCGGCACGCCAACCGCCGCCGGCCCGCGCAACGGATGAACCACGCCGTCAATCCAGGCTTCAGCGTCGCCTTCCGCGATATGCACAAGCTGGAACATGCCTTGATGCGTGTGCGGGGTGATGCGCCAATCGTACAGGCGGGCGCGGGTCGGGATATCCTCGACGTGCAGGAATTCAGGATCGTCGCCGCCTTCGCGCTCGCCATATAAAGCATAGCGTTTTATCGCAGGCGCAGCATGCATGCCCATCATCCCTATGCGGATTTTCAAACGTCAATTTGACGGAAAAGTACCAGACAACGGCGCGACCGTCCATTTCGCCCACACCGTTCGCCCCACTAACATCGCGGTCAACGACCAAGGCGGCCAAACAGCCGAATAACCGGCGAAACAACCGGCCGCCGACCCTGTGGGAGACGCTACGCTCATGTTTCGTTTTGACCCGTATTCCCCGGCCACCGACGCCGATCCCTTCCCCGCTTACAAGATCCTGCGCGACGAGCATCCCGCCTTTTGGTGCGAGGAAGCCGGCATGTGGGTCTATTCCCGCTACGCCGACATCGTCACCGCGCTGAACGATTGGGAGACCTATTCCTCGGCCAAGGGCAATTTGGTGGATGAGCTGCCCAACCGCGCCGGCAGCACGCTGGGCACCACCGATCCGCCGCGCCACGACCGCTTGCGGGCGCTGATCCAGAAGGCCGTAACCAAAAAGGCGTTGGATCATTTGATCGAGCCGACCCGCGCCGTCTGCGACAAGCACCTGGGCGCGCTGGCCGGGCGGGAGCGCTTTGATTTCGTCGGCGAATTCACCTCGAAAGTCACCGTCGATCTGCTGTTCTATCTCTTCGCCTTGCCGCCGGAAGGCCAGGAGACCGTACGCGAAAAGGCGGTCTTGATGGTGCAGACCGACGCGAAATCGCGCAAAAAGGGGCCGGAACACATCGCCGCTTACGAATGGATGGCGGATTACGCCGCCAATCTGGTGGCGGAGCGCAAGAAGAACCCCGGCGACGATCTCTTGTCCAACTTCATCACCGCGGAAATCGACGGCGAAAAGCTGCTGGACCGCGAAGTTCAATTGACCGTCACCACGCTGATTATGGCCGGCATCGAAAGCCTGTCGGGCTTCATGAGCGTCATGGGCCTCAACCTCGCCGACCACCCCGACGCCCGCCGTCGGCTGGTCGCCAATCCGGCGCTGATTCCCGAGGCGATGGAAGAATCCTTACGCTACAACACCTCGGCCCAGCGCTTCCGCCGTTGCCTGACCCGCGACGTCGAAGCGCACGGCAAGACCATGAAGGCCGGCGACTTCGTCATGCTGGCCTATGGCTCCGGCAACCGCGACGAACGCCAGTTCCCCAACCCCGACGTTTACGACATCGACCGCAAGCCCAAGGGGCATCTGGGGTTCGGCGGCGGCGTGCACGCTTGTTTGGGAACCTCCATCGCCCGGCTGGCATGCAAGATCGCCTTTGAGGCGTTCCTCGCCCGCTTCCCCGACTTCGCCCGCGTGGAGGAGCAATTGCCGTGGGTGCCGTCGTCCAACTTCCGCAGCCCGCTGCGGCTTGAACTGGCGGTCGGCTGACCGTCCGGCGTCTGGGGAGCAGGAGAGAACACCATGCCCAAAGTCACCTATATCGAGCATAACGGCGCCGAACATCATGTCGAGTTGCCCGCCGGCTGGACCCTGATGCAAGGGGCGACGCTGAACGGCATCGACGGCATCGAAGGGGAATGCGGCGGCTCTTGCGGCTGCGCCACCTGCCATGTCTATGTCGATGAGGCGTATGTCGACCTGCTCGACCCGCCCAGCGACACCGAGGAGGAGATGCTGGAGTGCACCGCCTCCCCCCGCGCCGCCAACAGCCGGTTGGGCTGCCAGATCAAGGTTCTGCCCAAGCTCGACGGCATCGTCGTCCGCCTTCCGGAAGCGCAAAGCTGATGGCCGCGGCGGGCGAAGGAAATGTCGTCATCCTGGGCGGCGGGCAAGCCGGCTGGCAGACCGCCGAATCCCTGCGGCAAGAGGGCTGGGCCGGGGCGATTACGCTGATTGGGGAGGAGAACCGCCTACCCTATCAGCGCCCGCCCTTGTCGAAAGCCTATCTGCTGGGGGAAATCGACCTGCCGCGGCTGATGTTCCGCGCCGCGCCGTGGTACGACGACCATAACATAACCGTACGCACCGGCGTACGCGCGGTTTCCATCGACCGCGCGGCGCGTACGGTCGCGCTGGATGACGGCGCGTACGTCGCCTACGACCATCTCGTGTTGGCGCTAGGGGCGCGGCCGCGGCCCCTGCCCTTGGCGGGCGCCGATTTGCCCGGCGTACATCATCTCAAGACCATCGAGCATGTGGCCGCGATTGAAAGCGAACTGGCGGGGGTCGAGGATGTGGCGGTGATCGGCGCCGGCTTCATCGGGCTGGAGTTCGCCGCGGTGGCGCGCAAGCTGGGCAAGCGGGTGACGGTGCTGGAGGCCGCCCCCCGCGTCATGGCCCGCGCCGTCTGCCCGGAACTGTCGGTCTTTTTCACGCAAGTTCACCGCAGCCATGGCGTCGACCTGCGGTTGGGCGCCGGGGTGGCGGCCCTGACCGGCGGCGCGCGGGTGGCGGCGGTGCAACTGACCGACGGTTCAAGCGTATCGGCGGGGCTGGTGGTGGTCGGCGTCGGCGTGCTGCCGGAAATCGAACTGGCCGCGGCGGCGGGCTTGGACTGCGACAACGGCATTGTCGTCGATGCGCATTGCCGCACCTCCGACCCGCGGATTTTCGCCGCCGGCGACTGCGCCGCGACGCGGCATCCGTTCGCCGACGGGGCGTTGATCCGGTTGGAATCGGTGCAGAACGCCGCCGACCAAGGCCGCGTCGTCGCGGCGGCCATCGCCGGCAAGCCCAAAGCCTATGACGCCCCGCCGTGGTTCTGGTCGGATCAATACGACCTGAAACTGCAAATGGTGGGTTTACGGGACGGGTGCGACCTGACCGTAACCCGCGGCGACATGGGTGCGGGCAAGTTTTCGCTGTTTCACTTCCGCCAAGGGGTCTTGCGTTCGGTGGACAGCGTCAACCGCGCCGCCGACCACATCCAGGGGCGGAAGCTGTTGGCGGCCGGGGTCTCCCCGACGCCGGAACAGGCCGCCGACCCGGATTTCAAACTGGCGGGGTTGTTGGGCGCGGGCTCGCGTTAATCGGTCTTATACCGCCCCGCCGAATGACTGACCCTTGGGGTCAGTCCGGCGAAGGCGGTGACGCTCAAGCGCCGCGCGGGCTTCACCAATCCGCCTAAAGATCAATCTTTCGGCGGATTGGTCTTATACCAATTTCCCTAAAGATTAACCTTCGTCACCCCCGCGAAGGCGCACTGCTGTCCGGAATTCATATGCATT
>CALGOL010000293.1 GCA_937960755.1 uncultured Azospirillum sp. | reverse complement strand
CCCGCATGCCCTGGCCCATCCCCAGCACCGCGCCGGCGGCCAGCGTCAGCGCCACCAGCGCGCCCGCCATTTGCAGGCGATAAGGGGCGAGAAAGGGCAAGAGCCGCCGCAAGGGGCGGAAATCACGCTTGGACCGTTCGGACGCGCCGACGTTATCGGCGGCGGCGTTGTCGGGTTTTGATCCGGCGTTGGCGGCGGAGGGTTCGCGAAACACTTGGAGTCGGCTCCTCGGGGCGGGTCTGCCCTCCGGCTCGGGTCAAGCCGGCGCAAGGCGACGTGAGGGAAGCCGGGGTATAGCAGTTGAAGGCGGCGGCGGACAAGCCGAGTCGTCCGTCGCCGCCAAGCGAGATTAGCTGCCCGACGGGCGCATGGTCAGCGCGACCAGGATGACGCCGTTGACCACCACCAGAGTGACCGCCAGCATCACCGTGTAGACCGGATTGACGATGACGGTGCCGATAATCAGCCCCAGGGCGATGACCAGCAGCACGAGGGCCTGAAGGGTGGTGCTCAGCGATTCCATCACATGCTCTCCAACGGCGCCGGGGTGAAAAGAAGGCGGGCGAGGGGAATGCGCCGTCGTGGCCCCCGCCGCGGTAAGCGGGCTTTATACACCGATATTGCGCTGCAACATATAGTGCAAAATTCCAATAGTCGGCTAAAGCGCCGAAATTGCCGCAGCGGGCATGGAAAAGGCGGGCGCACCCAGCGCGCCCGCCGAACAGCCGTTCATCAATGGGGCTTGTTCATCGCGTCAAACTTTTGATTGAGCGCTCTTTCCGCTTCAAACGCGCCGGCCGGCAGCTTGTGCGCGATGCCCTTATGGCAGTCGATGCAGGTCTGCTGCTTTTGCGCCGCCAGCAAATGGACGTTGCGGGCGCGTTCGCCCTGCTGGGCCACATCCATGGCGACAAAGTTATGGCAGTTGCGGCACTCGCGGCTGTCGGTTTTCTTCATCGCCGTCCAGACGTTGGTGGCGAGCCGCAGGCGCTCCGCCTCGAACTTCTCCGGCGTGCTCACGGTGCCCAACAGCTTGTGATAAATCTCGTTAGACGCCTGGATCTTGCGGATCATCTTGTGCGTCCATTCCTTGGGCACATGGCAGTCCGGGCAGGTGGCGCGCACGCCGGACGCATTGGCGTCATGGATGGTGCCGCGATACTCGGCGTACACGTTTTCGCGCATTTCATGGCACGAGACGCAGAACGCTTCGTTGTTGGTCGCCTCCATCGCCCAGTTGAAGCCGCCCCAGAACAGCACGCCGGCGACCGCGCCGACGCCGAGGAGCGCCCCCAGCGACCAGCGCGCCGACGGGCGGGTGAAAAAACGCCACAGACGCTCCAGCGGCCCGCCTTGCAGATCGTCGCGATCGGACATGATGAAAAGCCTTTCGTTAAGCGGTCTTCAAAAAGGGTCAGCGCGTCTGGCTGGCCGGCGCGAATTGGTTTTCCACCAAGGGCTCGGCGTCGGTTTGCGGCACGTGGCATTGATTGCAGAACCAGCGGGTGCCCGCCACCACGTCCAGCCGGCGGCCGTCGCGGTCGATATAATGGGTCTCGCTGATTTGCGGCGCGCCCATCTTCTTATTATTCGACCAATCATGGCAATACAGGCACTGATTGACCTTTAGATCAATCTCGTACTTTTCGATCTTGTGCGGGATCAAGGGCGGCTGCTGGCGAAAGTTGCGGGCGTGGGTCCCGCCTTCCTTATAGCCCATCACCAGGGGCGCCGCGTTTTCTTCGGTCAGCGGTGCGTCGCCGCGCAACGACTTCACTTCGGCGGCCGAAGCGGTCGGGGTGTGGGCCAGCATCGCCAGACCCAGAAATGCGCCGACGGCGGCGGCGATGATTTTCAATCTGCTGTTCACTTCAGGTCTCCTTGAATAGAGGCGGCGGCGAAGGGGCGGCGCAAGGTCAGGGCGAAAACGTCTTGCGGGCAGACGTCGACGCAGCGGCCGCAGGCGGTGCAGTCGGAGGCGGCGATCAAGGGGGAGCCGGCGCCCTTCAAAGCCGGCGTAATCACCTGGGGTTCAGGGCAAACGTGATAACAGTCGCGGCAGTCGTCGCAGGCGGCGCGCTTGGGCGCCGACCCCCCCAGCGATCCGCCCCCGATCCGGCCCAGCAG
>CALGOL010000292.1 GCA_937960755.1 uncultured Azospirillum sp. | reverse complement strand
CAGCTTGGCCGCCAACGCCAGCGCCAGCGCCAATATCACGGCGGATTCCAGCCTTAGCCGCCGGTCGCGCAGCAGCGGCGGCAACGTCGCCGCCTGCTCCAGCAGCCGGTCGGTTTGGTCAAGTGCGCGATTGAACACCTCGCGCAGCCGCGCGTCGCATTTGGTCTCCACCAGCTTTTCAATGGAAAGCCCAAGATCCTCAAACCACACTAGCGGCATGTAGCAGCGCCCGAGGTTCAGCCAGTCGTCGCGGGCGTCCTGCACATGGTTCAACACCTGCAAGGCGGCGCACAGCGCGTCGGCCGGCGGGCCGCAGGCCGCCTCATCCTCGCCGTGCAACTCCAGCAGATAGCGCCCCACCGGCGCCGCCGACAGCCGGCAATAGGCCATCAGATCGTTCCACGTCTTGCAACGGGCGCCTTGGGCGTCGCGGCGGAAGGCTTGCAACAGCAAACGGGCGTGGCGGTCGGAAACCCCGGTGCGGGCGAGGCTGTCATGCAAGGCCGCCGCCGGCGCGAGCAGCGGCTGCCTGGCGCGGCCGGCGGTTAAGGCGCGCTCCAGCGCCCCCAAATAAGCCATCTTGGCGTCGGGGTCGATATAAGGATCGTCGGCGATGTCGTCGGCCAAACGGGCGAAGCAATAAAACGCCAGCACGTCGGCGCGGGTCTTGGCGGGCAAGAGCCGAGAGGCGACGGGAAAGTTCTCCCGTCGCGCCTTGGCGGCCGGCGGCGGCGGCGGCTCGAACGCCGATGGTTCGGCTTTGATGCGGAAATCGGTCATGGCGCTTCAAACGCTCCCCGGACAACGCCTTGGCCGGGCGTTCCCCCCTTTTCGGCGTTTCCAAGGCGGGATGGTGGCACGGACCGGGCTCGCGCGCTACATTGATTTGCAACACGCCAGCATAGGCGGGAACACAGGGAAGGATTCATTCAATGAAGCGTTTGCTTTTCACGCTCGGACTCTGCGCCGCTGTCGTCGCGACGGCCCCGGCGGCCAAAGCCGAACAATTCGTCACCGTGCTGACCGGCGGCACCAGCGGCGTCTATTACCCGCTCGGCACGGCGGTGGCCGGGCTGGTGGCGAAGGCGGCCCCCGACGTCAAAACTTCCGTGCAGGCGACCAAGGCGTCGGTGGAGAACTTGAATTTGCTGCAAGCCGGGCGCGGTGAAATCGCCTTTACGCTGGGCGACTCCCTGTCCTTCGCCTGGAAGGGCGACGCCGACGCCGGCTTCAAGGCCCCCCTGAACAAGCTGCGCACCATCGGCGCGATCTATCCCAATCACATTCAAATCGTCGCCTCCAAGGACAGCGGGGTGAAGACGCTGGCCGATCTGAAGGGCAAGCGGGTTTCGGTCGGCGCGCCCAAGTCGGGCACCGAGCTGAACGCGCGGGCGATTTTCGGCGCCGCTGGCTTCGGCTACGACGCTTTGGCCAAGGTGGAGTATCTGCCCTTCGCCGAATCGGTCGATTTGATGAAGAACCGCCAGCTCGACGCCACCTTGATTTCCGCCGGTCTGGGCGTGGCGGCGGTGCGCGATCTCGCCGCCTCCATCGAAATCACCATCGTCTCGGTCCCAGCCGAGGTGATCGCCAAAATCGGCGATCCGACCTACGTGTCCGAACCGATCCCGGCCGGCACCTATCGCGGCCAGGACGCCGACGTCATGACCGCGGCGGTGCGCAATTTCCTGGTCAGCCATGACGGCGTGGCGGACGATCTGGCCTACGCCATGACCAAGGCGGTTTACGACAATCTTGACGCCATGGTCGCCGCCCACGCCGCGGCCAAGCTGATCCGCGGCGACGCTTCGGCGACCAAGTCGCCGGCCCCGCTGCACCCC
>CALGOL010000291.1 GCA_937960755.1 uncultured Azospirillum sp. | reverse complement strand
GCCTTGAATGGCTTCGGCGTCCGCCCCCGCCGGCAGCGCCGCCAGCCGCGCCGCCAAATCCGCCAGCGCCGCCCGCTCCATCTCGCTCGGCGCCCGGAAACGCTTGGTCGGCTTGATCTGATCTTGGTAGTAGCGCACGGCGTAGCCGGCGAGCTTGTCAAGAAACGGGCTATTTTGCGGGTTTGCTTCGGGGGCGTAACGACTAATGAAGCCCCACATCACCTCCGCCGTCTCGGCATTGGCGACGCCGGCAAGATTGAGCAGCAGGTTAAAGCCCAGCGGCGAGCGCGCGTTCGGCGCCTTGCCGGCATGAATGTGCCAAGCAGGATTCTCCAGCCGCTTGGCCGTCTCCTCGCCGCCCAGCTTGTCGGCGAAGGTGAGATATTCATCCACCGCGCGAGGAATGACGTCGAAGAACAGCCGCTTGGCGGTCTTGGGCTTCTGGTACATGAACAGCGACAGGCTTTCCGGCGGGGCGTAGGTCAGCCACTCCTCGACCGAAAGGCCATTGCCCTTCGACTTGGAGATCTTGCCGCCGGCGTCGTCGAGGAAATGCTCATAAGTGAAACCCTCCGGCGGCTTTTCCCCCAGAATGCGGCACACCTTGGAAGCCAGCGTCACCGAATCAATCAAATCCTTGCCTGACATCTCATAATCGACGCCCAAACCCGCCCAGCGCATGCCCCAATCGGGCTTCCATTGCAGCTTGACCGCGCCGCCAGTGACCGGAACTTCGACCTTTTCGCCGTTTTCATCCTGGAAGACGATCGTCCCAGCCGCCAGATTGCGCTCCAGCACCGGGACTTGCAGCACCCGGCCGGTGGTCGGGGAAATCGGCAGGAACGGGCTATAGGTGGCGCGGCGCTCTTCGCCCAAGGTGGGCAGCAGAACCGCCATTACGTCATCGTAACGTTCCAGAATCTTCAGCAGCATCGGGTCGAAACGGCCCGAGGTGTACCAGTCGGTCGAGGACTGAAACTCGTACTCGAAGCCGAAGCCGTCCAAAAACGCCTTCAGCCGGGCGTTATTGTGCGCGCCGAAACTGGGATGCGTGCCGAACGGATCGGCCACCTTGGTCAGCGGCTTGCCGAGATCGGCTTCCACCACGGCCTTGTTGGGGATATTGTCGGGGACTTTGCGCAGCCCGTCCATGTCGTCGGAAAAGCAGAACAGCCGGGTCGGAATGTCGCTGATTTCCTGAAAGGCGCGCCGCACCATCGAGGTGCGCACCACCTCGCCGAAGGTGCCGATATGCGGCAGGCCCGACGGGCCGTAGCCGGTTTCAAACAGCACATAACCTTTCGCGGGGGGCGCTTTGGCGTAACGCGCCGCCAGCTTGCGCGCTTCTTCAAAGGGCCACGCCTTGGCCTGCAAGGCCAACTCCCGCTCGCTCGTCATGACGTCAGACTCTCTATCGTCCACTGGTGAAAAAAGACCAGCCGGAACGTAAAGCGGAACCGCGGCGGCGCAAAACGCTTTTTTCGCCGGGGCGGCGGCGCGGCGGCGCGGCGGCGGACCGGCGTCAGGTCAGATAGTCGAGAGACGCCGCCTGGGGCTGATCGACGAACTGGGCTTGAATCTCCAGCACCTGATCCATGCTTTCCGCCAGCGCTTCGACGCAATCCGGGTCGAACACCCGGCCGGCGAGATTGCGCAGATGCGTCAAAGCCGCTTGGTTGCTCCACGGCTCCTTATACGGCCGAGCGCTGGTCAGCGCGTCGAAGACGTCGGCGACCGCGGTGATGCGCGCCCCCATCGGAATGTCGCCGCCCTTCAGCCCGCGCGGATAGCCCGACCCGTCCAAGGCTTCATGATGGCCGCCGACCACGTTGCGCAGCAACTCGGCGTAGGGCAGCTCCGACAGGCCGATATCGCGCTGCATGACGTCGATGATCTCCTCACCCTTGACGACGTGGGTTTTCATCACCTCGTACTCGGCGGCCGTCAGTTTGCCCGGCTTCATCAAGATGCCGTCCGGCACCGCCACCTTGCCGATGTCGTGCAACGGCGCGTATTGGAACAAATACTCGATGAACTCGTCGCTCAGCCCATGGCTGGCCGCCAGCTTTTCGGCGATCAACTGAGCGTAACGCGCCATGCGTTCGAGATGTTCGCCGGTTTCTTCGTCACGGTGATGGCCGATGGCCCGCGCGGTGCGCACCGCCGCCAGCATGGTGCGGATCATCGCCCGCTGATGAATCAGCATCATGGCGATGGCGCGCATATGCGGCCGCAGCGCCGCCATGACGTCTTGGGTGAAGTAGCCGGGATTATGCGCGTTGAAGAACAGCACGCCAAACGGCGCGCCCTTATGAATGATCGGCGCCACCAGCCGGCTGCGAAAGCCGCCGCGCAGCAAACTCCGGCTAATTTCCCCAGCCGCGCCAGGCGTCGTTTCGATATCGTCAAAAACCCGCGGTTCACCGGAGGCGAGGATTTCCCGTAAAATCGGCGTTTGCGCCAGCGGCATGGCGACGCTGCCCAGCGGGTTGTCGCCCTCGGTCGCGTGAATGAAGGTCTTCACCAAGTCGCGCGCCGGTTCGTATAGCGCCGCCGCCACTCGGCTGATGCCGGACAGCAGCGGGTCGGACTGCATGTCGTCATGCAGCGCCGCCAGACGGTCGCCGATCGTTTCGCCATTCAGCACCGGATCGCCGCCGTCGCCGCGCATCATCGTACCGTTCGCCGTTAATATATTTAACCGGAGGCAATATAGAGCGACCCGAACCCTTCGTCATGGAAAATTCGACAGTGAGCTAAACAAATGTCAAATGCGCAAGCGCTCATATTCTGTTGGAGACGGGGCTAGGCGAAAGATTAGCTGGACCGGTCTTGATGCGGCGCACACTATAACCCCGCCGCTTCCCTTCGCCTCCCGTTTCGCAAAGCCCGTCAGTACCCTGTTCAATTTTTAAATGCGGGCGACGCTGCGAAGTCGGCGAATGACCCCTCGCGGTCGCCGCGAAGCCCGCTTATAGT
>CALGOL010000290.1 GCA_937960755.1 uncultured Azospirillum sp. | reverse complement strand
GCCGCGCCGCGTGCAGCCGGGCTTGCGCCCGCTTGCCGACCTCGGCGACGCAAGCCGCCAGTTCATCCGTCGGCTCGCCTTCCAGGATAGAGCGTCGCCGGCAGCCGTGGGTCTCCAGCACCGCCGACGGCAGCAAAACCCGACCGCGCCGCGCCATCACCATGGTGGCGCGTAAAATGCCCGCCAACGCATAGGCCGTCGCCGCGTCGGCCGCCGCTTGCGCCGTCCGTTCGTCGCGCACGCCCAACACCTCCAGCATCAGACAATGCAACGGAGCGGAAGTGGTTTCGGCGTAGCGCTCCAAATCGGCCAGGGTATGGGGCGGGTCTTCCTCCATATCGGCTTCTCTGGCGTCGATCAGCGCGTCGAACAGCGTTCGCGACAGATTAAAGTCGCGCACCGCCGCCGCCAGCGGCTCCGCTGCCGGATGGGGCGGCAAGGCGCCCTCGCCATAACAGGCCGCCACCGCGTCGCGCCACCATTGCAGCCGAATCAGCCCCAGGGTCGGTTCGCTGGCGACTTCGCGGGTGCGGGCGATCTCAAAATTGAAAGCGATCAACGCGAACAACGCTTCTTGCGCCTGCGCCGGGGCGAACAGCGCGGTCAAGAAACGGTCGTTGTCGTGACGGCGCGCCTCGCCGCCGCAATAGGAAAGCGAAACGTCGGCGGAATCGGAAGGCTTCATCAGCGATCAGTCTCTTCGCCGCCGGGGGGGGGCGGCAGGGTGAAGTAAAAGCGGCACCCGTCGCCGGGAACGGATTCCAGCCATATGCGGCCGCCGAAGCGCTCGACGATCTTCTTGGCGCTCGCCAAACCGATGCCCGCCCCCTCATCGTCAGGCCCCTGGTCGGCGTTGGACCGCAGCCGCTGGAAGATCAGGAATATGCGTTCGTGATGCTCCGGCGCCACCCCGACGCCATCGTCGGCGACGCAGATCGTCCACCAGCCGTCGGCGCGCCGATCCGCTGACAGAACAATGCTGGCGTGACGCCCCGCCCCGCCATGCCGAACGGCGTTGTCGATCAGATGCTGGAACAGTTGAGTTAGTTCGAGGGCGTCGCCGGCGACCACCGGCAGTTCGTCAACCCCCGACACCGCGGCGCCGGCGTCGGCGATTCCCATCGCCAGCTTGGCGCATGCTTCCGTCGCCGCCCGCGCCAAGTCCACCGCGGCCAACGGGCGGTCGTGACGGCCGATGGCCGCGTAATCCAGCATGGCGACGATCAACCGGTTCATCCGCTTGGCGCCGTCGCGCACCACCGTCAGATAACCTTGCGCTTCATCATCCAGCGCGCCGTCCAGCTTGCGCTCCAGCAGCGTCGCGTAGGTTCTGACCCGCCGCAAGGGTTCGCGCAGATCGTGGCTGGCGATGTAGGCGAATTGCTCCAACTCGGCGTTGGTGCGCGCCAACTCCTCCAGCACCGCGCCGCGCTCGAGCACCGCGCTGACCCAGCGGGCCAACAGCCCGACGAATTCATTGTCGGCGTTGTCGAAAGGCCGGGCGGCGGGCGCCCGCGAGGTGAAATTGACGGTGCCGAAGCGCCGGCCCCGCACCACCAGCGGCGCGCCGATATACGCCTCCAGCTTGAACTTTTCGTAACACGGATGACCGGCGTACACCGAGGCGCGCATGTGGGAAATCGCCATCACGGCGTCGGCGTCGAGGGTCAGCGCGCAATAGGTTTCCCCCAAATCGAAAACCGCGCCGTCGTCCAACGGGACGTCTAGCGGGGCGGCGTGACGCAGGACAACGTATTTGCTGCCCTCCACCCGGCTGATAATGCCGATTTCCATCCCCAAATGGCGCAAGCCGGCGTCCAGAGCGGCGATCAGCAGCTTTTGCGCGTTGGTCTCCGCCGAAGCCGCGACGTCGTTCAAGGCGCGCAAGCCGGCGAGTTGCCGATCAATCTGCCGGGCGCGGTCTTGCGCCTCGGCGGTCGCCGCATCGCGCTGGGCGGCGCGCTCCGCCATCAGCCGCGATGCGTCATTCAGCGCCCCCGCCACCGAATCGACCTCTTTCAATCCGAGCAGCGGCGCGGTGACGGCCTCTCCGCGTCCTAAAGCCAAAGCCGGCTCCGTCAGGCGGCGGATGGAGTGCGCGATGCCGGCGGCGGCGCGCAACGCCAAACCGATTCCCAACCCCATTAAAGCCAGCGCGCCGGCGGCCACCGCCAGCAGCCAGTCGCGCAATTCGCCGTGAAGCGCTTCCGCCGGGGCGACAGCCAGCGCGGTCCAACCGGTTTCAAGCGATAGGGCGGCGGCGACCACCACCGCGGCGCCGCTCTCGTTGACGGTCCGACGCACCGCCGTTTCGTCCATTTCGGCGGCGATCCGCAAGCCTTCCGGGGCCAAACGCCCGACCAACGCCGGGTCGCCGCCGATTTGCCCCGCGACTTTGCGGTTGCGGTCGAGGATCAGCCCGGACCAGCCGGGCGGCAGCTTCAGCCGCTCCAACGACGCCCCCAGCCGAGCGGCGGGGATGGTCATCGACAAATCGTAAGCGACCTTGCCGTCTATCATCACCGGCACATCGTGCGCCACCAGCGCCCGGCCAGTCAACGCGCCCAAAAAGACGTCGCCCACCACCGGCTTGGCGGTTTCAAAAACCCGGCGCACCAAATCGGGGGCGTTGCGGCGCGGCAGCTTTTCCCCCCAAGCGCGATAGGTGTTGATTAACTGTTGACCGGACTGGTCGGCCATAATGATGTCGGCTTCAGAGAACAGCTTGGCGACCTGGCGGGCTTGCGCGTGAAAGCTGGCGAGATCGCCCCGCGCCAAATCGGGCGAGGTCGCCAAAGTCTGCAAGGCCGCCTGCACGTCGCCCAGCGCGCTGTCGAACGCCAGCGCCATGGCTTGCGCGGTCTCACCCATGTGCTGTTCGATGACGGCGCGTTTTTGCGCGTACGCCTCCGCCAGCGCCAGCAGGGCGAACAGCGCCACCGGCGCGACGCAGGCCGCCGCCAGCAGCGTCAGCCGCAGGCCCACCGTATCCCGTCCGCCGACGAGTAGTTTTAGGATCGCCCTCATCGCGCCAGCTACGCCGCCTCTCGAAAAGCCGTTTTTGTTTATGGGGGATAGGAGCCAGGGTTGCAAGCGCCGCAGGGGCGCCTTTCGCAGCGCGGCGACGGTATCGACAAGCCGCGGAAAAGGGCGCAGAACCGCCCGGTTCGCCGACTTTGCCGACGGTTCACATGTTCGCACGTTTTTTCGCGCCGCCGCCTCCGCTCAGCTATCGGGACGTCACCCCGGAAGGTTTGGCCAAGACGCCATGGCGATTGATCGGGCTGTTCGTCGGCCGGCGCAACGTCGCGCGGCTCCTGCTGTTGAATTTCGCCTCGGCCGGCGGCATCGGCCTGATGAGCCTGGAGCCGTGGGCGCTGAAGAACATCGTCGACGGCCTGGCGGTCAGCCAGGGCCAGTGGTCCGACGACATTGTGCGCTGGTTCATCATTCTGGCCGGGCTGTGGCTTGGCTCCGCCCTGTTCAACCGGCTGCGCGAAGTAATGGACGCCGCCGTGCTGCCGCGCGTCTGCCATGAAGTGCAATTTTACCTGTTCAGTTGGCTGATCGGCCATTCCCCGCGGTTTTTTCAGGATAATTTCGCCGGCAAGCTGGGGCAGAAGGTCAAATCGGCCGGCGACGCGGCGATGCGCATCCTGCAAATCCTGACCAACGACCTGATTCGCATCGTCATCATTCTGTCGGTGGCGCTTTACCTGCTGGCTGGCGCGCATCCCCTGTTCGCCTGGGTGCTGCTGGGCTGGTCGGCGTTGCAACTGCTGCTGTCCTATCTGCTGGCCGGTCGCTGCGCCAAGCTGTCGGAGGAATCGTCGGAAGCGTCGTCCGCCGCCGCCGGCAAGCTGGTGGACATGCTGACCAACATCGAACTGGTGCGCGCCTTCACCGCCCAGCGCCGCGAATATGCGCTGCTGGCCAAGGCGTTGGACCGCAAGATGCAGACCGCGGTCGCCTTGCGGCTCTATTACGCCAAGATGTGGTTCGTGCTGTTCAACGCGCTGTTGCTGTTTCAGATCACGCTGATCGGCGTCGCGGTCAATCAGGCGTTGGCCGGCAATATGACGGTGGGCGACTTCTCCATGGTCTTCTCGCTGTCGATGCTGGTGGGCTACAACGTCTGGAGCTTATCCACCCAATTGCACGGCTTTTTTGAAGAACTGGGCGTGCTGACCGAGGCGCTGGCGACCATCTCCGCCCCCCACGAAGTCGCCGACCAGCCGGACGCCCGGCCGTTGCGGGTGACGACCGGCGCGGTGCGTTTTGACGGCGTCTGCTTTTCCCATGGCGACGGAACGGCTGAAGTCGGAAATCAGGTGTTCAAAAACCTGTCGCTGGAGATTCCAGCGGGGCGAAAAATCGCATTGGTCGGCCCCAGCGGCGCCGGCAAAAGCACCCTGGTCAAGCTGTTGCGCCGCCAGTTCGATCCGCAAGCCGGCCGGGTGCTGATCGACGGCCAGGACATCGGTCGGGCGACGCTGACCAGCCTGAATGAGGCGGTGGCGGAAGTGCCGCAGGCGCCGGCGATGTTTCATCGCTCGATCTTCGACAACATCGCCTACGCCAAGGACGACGCGACCCAGGCGGAGGTCGAACTGGCGGCGCGCCGCGCCCATTGCGAGGAATTCATCCTCGCCCGGCCGCAGGGCTACGCCGCGGTGGTGGGCGAACAGGGGGTGCGGCTGTCAGGCGGCGAGCGTCAGCGCATCGCCATCGCCCGCGCCTTCCTGAAAAACGCCCCCATCCTGGTGCTGGACGAGGCCACCAGCGCGCTCGATTCGGAAACCGAGCACCTGATACAGCAATCGCTGTGGGCGCTATTCGAAGGCCGCACGGTGATCGCCATCGCGCACCGCCTTTCCACAGTGACGCGGATGGACCGCATCCTTTATATGGAGCACGGCCAAGTGCTGGAGGACGGTTCGCATGCCGACCTGCTGGCGCGGGACGGCAAATACGCCCGGCTGTGGAAACGACAGGCCGGCGGGTTCTTGCCGGAAGAAACCGAAGAGGAAAACCGGGAATGAAGCTGTTCGCCGCCGTCCTAACGCTGCTGGGCGCCGCGCTCGCCGCCATCCCGACCGTCGCCGTCCCGAGCGTCGCCGCCGCGCAATCGGCCGACGCCTTTCAGCGCGTCCTCGACCGCTATCTGGAGGAGGAAGGCTTGCCGGGCGGCGTGCTGCTGGCCTCTGCGCCCGGCCGGCGGATCGTCGTCGTCTCCGGCGTCGCCGACCGCAAGACCAAGCGCCCGGTGGACGCCGACACGCGGTTCTACGTCGCCTCGGTCGGCAAGATGACGGTGGCGACCGCCGCCTTGCAACTCGTTCAGGAAGGCAAGCTGTCGCTCGACGCCCCGGCGGCGTCGCTGGTGGGCGGCGTGCCGGATGTCGGCAAGCTCGCCAACGTCCGCAAGGCGACGCTGGAGCAACTGCTGACCCATACTTCCGGCATTCCCGACTATCTCACCGATGATTTCTACACCCTGTATTACAAAGCGGCGCGCCCGCTGACTCCGGCCGACGCCCTGCCCTACGCCTATGGCCAGGATGCGACCAGCAAGCCCGGCAAGGCGTATGAATACTGCAACAGCAACTATGTTCTGCTGGGCGACATCATCGCCGCCGCCGATGGGCGATCCTTCGCCGACGTGCTGAAGCGCCGGGTGTTCGACCCCGCCGGCATGACCCGCTCCACCGTCGGGGCCGACGCCGGCGAGGCCAACCTCGCCCGCGGCTATGGCGACCCGGAGGAGAACGGCAAGCTGCGCGACGTCAGCCGCGGCGCGTGGTTCAGCCATCTGGGCGACGGGCCGTTGGTGAGCACCGCCGGCGATCTGGAGCGCTTCGCCTTTGCCCTGTTCCGCGACGGCAAACTGTTGCGTCCCAAGATGCTGGAGCGGATGTGGACGGCGACGCCGCTGGAGGCCGGTTACGGCATGGGGCTGGAGATCAGCCACGACCGCTGGGGCGACTGGGTCGGCCACACCGGGCTGGAGACGGGTTTTGAGGCGGAGGTGCGCTATTACCCCGAACGCCAAGCGGTGCTGGTGTTCATGACCAACGGCAATTCAACTTCCGACGACTCCGTGCTCGACCGGGCGGCGAACGCGCTGTTCAAGCGGTAGGGGGGGCGGCGCTTTCCAGCCGCACCACCAGACGGGCGCCCGTAGCGGCGGCCAAACGCTCGAGGGTTTTCAAACCCGGCATACGACGACCGCTTTCCAGCCGGGCGATAGCCGACTGGGTTGTCCCCATGCGCTGAGCCAGTTGCTCTTGCGTCAAGCCGGCGGCGACGCGGGCGGAAATCAATTGGTGCGCCAGATCGAATTCCGCCGCCGACGCTTGATGCGCCGCCTGATAGGCCGGCTCTTCCATCCAGCGGCGGTGTAGTTCGGATAGCTTGGTCATATCAATCCGGCCTCCCTGGCCCGCCTCAACGCAATTTCTAAATTCGCTTTCGGTGTTTTTTTGGGTCTTCTTAACGAAGACATGGACAACGACCAATCGTCGCCCCACGGCCGCGACATATGCGGCGCGGGCGATGCCGTCTTTGCCTTTGAGGCGCATCTCCCACACCTTGCCCGTTAGAGGCTTGACATAAGGCTCCCGAACCTGTGCTGGGCCGAACGTCTCTAGCAGACTGGCGATACGCATGAACCTGTCGCGCATCTCAGCGGAAAGCGCCGACAACTCGGCGTCCACTCGCTCATCCAGCGTTTCAACCGTCCAATTCATTATAGCATAATGGCTATGTTACTGCTGTTCCGCAAGGCTGCTTCCATCCCGCGCCCCTGCCTTGCGTGGCGCGAAGGGGTCGGGCCTTGCTCCGCCGCCCAATCCTTGGGCATCGTGCCGCCTGTAACAATTCCAGAACAGGAGCAGGCGACATGACCACCGAACAGCAGGCGAGCACGCTTTTCCGCGTCACCCGCATCTTTCTGCCGTTCGTCGTCGGCTATTTCCTGTCGTTCGCCTATCGCACCGTCACCGCCGTCATCTCGCCCCACCTGACCGCGGAATTGGGCATCGCCGCCACCGCTTTGGGCGTGCTGGCCGCGATGTATTTCGTCACCTTCGCCGCCTTTCAGCCGGTGGTCGGGGTGATGCTCGACCGCTACGGCCCGCGCCGGGTGGATTCCGCCCTGCTGCTGCTGGCCGCCGCCGGGGCGGCGCTGTTCGCCCTGGGCGAAAACCTTGAACATCTCGCCATCGGCCGGGCGCTGGTGGGGGCCGGCGTCTCCGCCGCCTTGATGTCCAGCCTGACCGCCATCGGCCAATGGTGGCCGCGGGAAAAGCTGCCGCTGGTCAACGGCCTGTTCGTCGCGTCGGGGGCGTTGGGCGCGGTGTTCGCCACCACGCCGGTGCAGGCGCTGCTCACCATCACCGATTGGCGCGGCGTGTTCTGGGGTCTGTCGGTCGCCACCCTGGCCGCGGCGGCGCTGATTTTCGCCACCGTGCCGGAGCGCAAGGCCGATCCCAGCGCCCCCAAGGTCAGCTTGAAGGAATTGACCGGCGGCATGGCCCGCCTGCTGGTCTCCGCCCGCTTCTGGGGCCTCGCCCCCACCATGGCCTTCACCCAGTCAGTGTTCATGGCCTACATCAGCTTGTGGGCGGGCCCGTGGCTGCGCGACGTCAACGGCCTGTCGCCGTCTGAAGTCGCCGCGCACTTGCAATGGGCGGCGCTGGGCATGGTGGCGGGCTACGCCGGCTTCGGCTTGATGGCGGAAACCCTGCGCCGGGCGCTGGGCGTGGCGCCCTTGACCGTGTCGGCGGTGGGCATCTTCTGCGCCTTGTCGCTGCAAGCCGCGCTGGTGTTGGGGGCGCCCGTGCCGCCCGCCGTGGTGTGGACCTCGTACGCCTTTTTCGCCGGGGCGCCCTTTATGGGCTACGCCATTCTGGCCCAGCAGGCCCCGCCGGAACTGGCCGGCCGCGCCAACGCCTCGCTTAATCTGGTGATGTTCGTCGCCAGCTTCACCGTGCAATCCGCGGTCGGCGCCATCATCGACCAGTTCCCCAAGACCGCTAGCGGCTACGCCCCGCAAGGCCACGCCACGGCGTTGGGCCTGTGCCTGATGCTGGAAATCGCCGCTTTTGCTTGGATGCTCTACACCCAGTTTTGGCGCCGGCGCGCCGTCGTTCCGGCGTAAACGGCATACCTGACAAGATTCGTACGGTATTGCGCGCGGCGCTGCTTGACATCGCGGACGTTTCGGCCAATTAATCAGTACCAACAGGGTACGATTAACCCGGCCGCAAAGCCGAACCGCGAAGTCAAGCCGATGATCCGCCTCAGCAAACTAACCGATTACGCCATTGTGGTGATGAGCGAGATGGGCCGCCGCCCAGACGCCACCCATACGGTGGCGCAATTGGCGGAACGCACCGGCGTGCCCGCCCCGACGGTGGCCAAGCTGATGAAGTCGCTGACGCCCGCAGGGCTGATGCGGTCGCAGCGCGGCGCTTCGGGCGGCTATACACTGGCGCAGGCGCCGGCGGCGATCACCATCGCCGACATCGTCACCGCGCTGGACGGCCCCATCGCCTTGACCGCCTGCGTCGACGGCGCCGACGATCAATGCGGGGTGGAAACCCTGTGCCCGATGCGGGGCGGCTGGGAAAAGATCAACAGCGCCATTCGCGCCGCGCTGGAAAGCGTGACGCTGGCCGACATGATGGCCCCCGCTTGGGCGCCGCCCGCCGGCGAACGCCCGCTCGCCGCCGCTTTGTGATTTTCGTTTCTGACGCAGAATTTTTAAGGACTCCCCCCAATGTCGGAAGCCCAGCAGACCCTGGAACAAGTCGAAGCCCTCGCCGGTCAAGCCTATAAATACGGCTTCGTCACCGATATTGAGGCCGACGTCGCGCCCAAGGGGCTGAACGAAGACATCGTCCGCTTCATCTCCGCCAAAAAGGGCGAGCCGGAATGGCTGCTGGAGTGGCGCTTGCGCTCGTTCCGCACTTGGCTGGCGATGGAGGAGCCGCGCCACTGGCCCAAGCTGTCCTTCCCGCCCATCGACTACCAGGACGCCCATTACTACGCCGCGCCCAAGTCGATGTCGCGGCCGAAGTCGCTGGACGAGGTTGACCCGGAATTGCTGGCGACCTACGCCAAGCTTGGCATTCCGTTGCGTGAACAGGCGATTTTGGCCGGCGTCGAAGGAACCGAAGGCGAAAGCCCGTCCATCGCGGTGGACGCGGTGTTCGACAGCGTATCGGTGGCCACCACCTTCAAGGCGAAGCTGGAGGAAAAGGGCATCATCTTCTGCTCGATCTCCGAAGCGGTGCGCGAGCACCCCGAATTGGTTAAGAAGTATTTGGGCTCGGTGGTTCCCTACACCGACAATTACTTCGCAACGCTGAATTCGGCGGTGTTCACCGACGGCTCGTTCGTCTACATCCCCAAGGGCGTACGCTGCCCGATGGAGTTGTCGACCTACTTCCGCATCAATCAGGCCAACACCGGGCAGTTTGAGCGTACGCTGATTATCGCCGACGCCGGCTCGTACGTGTCTTACCTGGAAGGTTGCACCGCGCCGAAGCGCGACGAAAACCAGCTTCACGCCGCGGTGGTGGAACTGGTGGCGCACGACGACGCGACGATCAAATATTCGACGGTGCAGAACTGGTATCCCGGCAACGCTGACGGCGTCGGCGGCATCTACAACTTCGTCACCAAGCGCGGCGCCTGCCGTGGCAAGAATTCCAAGATTTCCTGGACGCAAGTTGAGACCGGCTCCGCCATCACCTGGAAATATCCGAGCTGCATCCTGCAAGGCGACGGCTCGATCGGCGAGTTCTATTCGGTGGCGATCACCAACAATCATCAGCAGGCCGACACCGGCACCAAGATGATCCACATCGGCAAGAACACCAAATCCACCATCGTCGCCAAAGGCATTTCCGCCGGCAAATCGAACAGCACCTATCGCGGGCTGGTGAAGATCCTCCCCAAGGCCGAAGGCGCCCGCAACCACACCCAATGCGACAGTTTGCTGATCGGCGACCAGTGCGGCGCGCATACGGTGCCGTACATCGAAAGCAAAAACCGCACGGCGCGCATCGAGCATGAAGCGACGACGGCGAAGATTTCCGAAGACCAGTTGTTTTATTGCCGCCAGCGCGGGTTATCGACGGAAGATTCGGTGTCGTTGATCGTCAACGGCTTCTGCAAGGAAGTCTTGAAGGAACTGCCGATGGAGTTCGCCGTCGAAGCGCAAAAACTGGTGGGCATCAGCCTGGAGGGCAGCGTGGGGTAACTCCCCGCCATTCCGACGACGGGCGGAGTGATGAAAGTAAAAAAAGCCAAGATATGATCGAGAAGAAATTCTACGTTTATATCATGGCAAGTGATCGTAACGGCACGCTATACATCGGCATAACATCTGACTTGGCGCGTAGAGTAGAAGAACATCGAACTGGCGCTTTACAGGGCTTCACCTCACGTTATGGCGTTAGATGGCTGGTGTATTACGAAGTGCATGACGACGCCGAAAACGCGATACTGCGGGAAAAGCGTCTGAAGGAATGGAAGCGGGCGTGGAAACTACGGCTGATCGAGAAAGACAATCCAGACTGGATCGACCTATGGGAAACGCTCAATCACTAACACTTCCCATCGTCACCCCGGCGAAGGCCGGGGTCCAGAGCGACGTGGAAACGTCGTCGAAGCGCTCTGGATGCCGGCCTTCGCCGGCATGACGATCGGGTAAAGGCTCAGAGAAACGAGAACGCCTCATGCTGCTCGAAATCAAGAACCTGCACGTCTCCGTCGGCGATAAGCCGATCCTCAAAGGGCTCGACCTGTCGATGAACGCGGGCGAAGTCCACGCCATCATGGGGCCGAACGGCGCCGGCAAGAGCACGCTGTCTTACGTTCTGGCCGGCCGCGAAGGCTACACCGTCACCGAAGGCTCTGTGACCTACGACGGTCAGGACCTGCTCGCCCTCGACCCGGAAGACCGCGCCGCGCTCGGCGTCTTCCTGTCGTTTCAGTACCCGGTGGAGATCCCCGGCGTCGCCAACGCCACTTTCCTCAAATACGCCGTCAACGCCCAACGCAAGCGCCGCGGCGAAGCGGAACTGGACGCCATGCAGTTCCTTAAACTGATGCGCGAAAAGACCAAGGCGCTGGGGATGAGCGACGAAATGCTCAAGCGCGCCGTCAACGTCGGCTTTTCCGGCGGCGAAAAGAAGCGCAACGAAACCCTGCAAATGGCGGTGCTGCAACCGCGCTTCGCCATCCTCGACGAGACCGACAGCGGGCTCGACATCGACGCCCTGCGCATCGTCGCCGAAGGGGTGAACGCGCTGCGCGCGCCCGACCGGTCGATGCTGGTCATCACCCATTATCAGCGACTGTTGGATTACATCGTGCCCGATTACGTCCATGTGCTGGCGCATGGCCGCATCCAGCGTTCCGGCGGCAAGGAATTGGCGCTGGAGTTGGAAGAAAAAGGCTATCGCGACTTCGGCGTCGACGAAGCGGCGTAAGTGGATAAGGACCTGACGGCATGAGCTACGCCCCCACCGATCCCGCCGCCGCCCCGGCCCTGCTGGCCGCCCTGCCCGCCGAGACGTACGGCCCGGCGGTTGAGAATGGTGATGTCCACGAAGCGCGAGCCGGCGTGACGCCTGGGCGA
>CALGOL010000289.1 GCA_937960755.1 uncultured Azospirillum sp. | reverse complement strand
GGCGCAGCCGGCGCGGCCCCGCCGCCGTTGGCGTCGGCTTGCACTTCGCGCAGCAGCACGATGGAGATGCGGCGGTTGCGCGGCGAGGTCGGCTGATCGGGGGCGAGCAAGTCCTTGTCCGCCTTGCCCACCACGTCTTGAATTCGACTGTCGGGTATGCCGCCGGCCAGCAGGGCGCGGCGGGTGGCGTTGGCGCGCTCCGCCGACAAATCCCAATTGTCGCGCCCCGACCCGGCAGGGAAGGGCGTCGAGTCGGTATGGCCGCTGATCGACAGCTTGTTGGGCAGTTTGCCCAACGCCGTCGCCAACTGCTGCATCAACTGCCGGGTCTGGGGATACATCGCCGCCGATCCGCCGGGGAACATCGACACCCTGTCCTGATCGACGATCTGAATGCGCAAGCCGTCCGGCGTCTGGTCGATCATCAGATTTTGCGCCATCGGCTGCAATTCCGGTATCGACTGGATGGCTTGGCGAATCTCCGTCGCCGCCTGCTGGAATTGCTTGGCTTCAATCTGGCCGTCCGCCAGCTTCTCCATCGCCTCCTTCACCCGTTCAGTGAAGTCGGCCAGCGATTCGCCGGGCTTCTGACCCGCTTCGCCGACCTGCTTGGCGACCTTCTCCATCCGTTCTTGGAATTCGCGGCGGGTCTCGCTGGGCTTGATGTCGAGGTCTTGCGTGCCGGTGGGGGTCGGCGCGGAACCCGGCCCCTTGCGGCCGGTTTCCTTTTTCGGCGCGTCCGGCAGGTTGGGATCTTTGCCCGGCGGCGGCTGTTCCAGCGGGTCGACCGGATCGTCCGCCTGATCTTGCGCCAGACCGGGCGGCCCGGAGGAGGGCACGTCGGCGGAAATCGGCGCAGAGGACGAAATTTGCGCCCCCGGTTCAGAGATGGATTTGCCCCCCAGCATGCCGCCGGCGCCCGAGCTTTCCTTCGACACCGAAACGGGGGCGAAGTAATCGGCGATGCCCTTGCGTTGGTCCGATGTGGTGACGTTCAGCAACCACAGCAGCAAAAAGAACGCCATCATCGCGGTGACGAAGTCGGCATAGGCGACTTTCCACGCGCCGCCATGATGGCCGCCGTGTCCGCCCTTCTTCTTTTTGATGATGATTGGCTGTTCGCCGCCGCTGGCCGCCATGCCGCTTACCAAGCTGTTAAGGGAATGATAAAATGCCGGGCTTGCGTTAATAACCGCTTAACGAATGCATGCGCCTAGATTATAGGCAACCAATCGGTCCCATACTCAACGGGGCCCCGCCGAATGAACTGGTCCCTTGGAGTGAGACATGAGCGTTGATTCCCGCGAATTCCGCAAGGCTCTCGGCTGCTTCGCCACCGGCGTCACGGTGGTGACGACACTGGCGGAAGACGGTCAGCCGGCGGGCGTCACCATCAACGCCTTCACCTCCGTCTCGCTTGACCCGCCTTTGGTGGCGTTCTGCCTCGGGCGCAATTCGGCGCTGTTCGACGCCTTCACCAAAGGCGAGAGCTTTGTCGTCAACATCCTGGCGGCCGAGCAGGAAGGTTTGTCGAACCATTTCGCCAGCCGCCAGTATCAGCGGGATTGGAATGAAATCGCGACGACGCCCACTTCGGTCGGCGTGCCGGCGCTGACGGGCGCCGCGGCGGTGATCGAATGCCGACGCGAATCCGTGCTGGACGGCGGCGACCACGCCATTGTGCTGGGGCGCGTCGTCGGCTTGTCTTCCGGCGACGACGCGGCGCCCCTGCTGTATTTCCGCGGCCGTTACGCCGCGCTCGCCAACGGCTGATTGGTCGGCGGGCGTTAGGACACGTCAGCCATAAGGTCGGCGGGGAAACCCGCCTCGGCCAAGGCGGCGATAATCTGTTGCACATGGCGGCGGTCGCGGGTTTCAACAATCGCGTCGATTTCCGCCATCTTGACCGGCACGTCATGAAATAGCCGCTGGTGGTAAATCTCCACAATATTGGCCCCGCCGCGGCCCAGCAGCGTCGTCACCTGCGCCAAGGCCCCCGGCTGGTCGGTCAGGCCGACGCGCAGGCGGACGATGCGGCCTTCCGCCACCAGTCCGCGCATCAGCACTTGCGCCAACAGCCGCGGGTCGATGTTGCCGCCGCTGATAACCACGCCGACCTTGCGGTCGCGGTAACGATCCGGGTCGGCCAGCACGGCGGCCAAGCCCGCCGCCCCGGCGCCCTCCGCCACCAGTTTTTGCACGGTGGCGAGGGCGAACACCGCTTGCTCCAGCCGGCTTTCGTCCACTGCGACGATTGAATCGACGTAACGGCCGATGACGGCGGCGGTGCGCTCGCCCGGCTGCTTGACCGCGATGCCTTCCGCCAGCGTCACCCCGCCGCAGACCACCGGCTCGCCAGCCAGAAACTGTTTCATCGACGGATAAGCCGCGGTCTGCACGCCGGTCAGGCGGATGGCGGGATTGAGCCCGCGCGCCGCGACGGCGCAGCCCGCCATCAAGCCGCCGCCGCCGATGGGAACCACCAGATCATCCAGTTCGGGGAATTGTTCGACGAACTCCAGCCCCGCGACCCCTTGCCCCGCCATCACCGCGTCGTCGTCGTAAGGGTGGACGAAGGTCAGCCCGTCGAGCTCCGCCAGCATGTCGGCATGGGCCTTGGCTTCCGACAGATTATCGCCTTCCAACGCCACCATAGCGCCCAGGGCTTCAGTGCGCTCCACCTTGGTGAAGGGCGTGCCGCGCGGCATCACCACCGTCGCTTTGATCCCCAGCCGCCCGGCGTGATAGGCGACCGCCTGGGCGTGATTGCCGGCCGACATGGCGACGACGCCGCGGGCGGCTTCCTCGGCGCTTAGCGCGGTCAGCTTATTAAAGGCGCCGCGCTCCTTGAACGAGCCGGTGTGGTGCTGGTTTTCCAGCTTGAGATAAAGGCGGCAGCCCGCCACATCGCTCAGCCGGCGGGACAGCTCGGCGGGCGAGGGCGGGACGTGCGGCGCCATGCGGGCGGCGGCGGCGCGGATGTCGTCGATAGTAATCATCGAAACGATATAGCGCGCCGCCGCCGCGCCGATAAGCCCCCCGTCAGCCCTCCAGCCAGTCGGGCAAAGTCTCCGCCTGGATCATTTCCTCAATGGTCGGGCGGCGGCGGGTGACGGCCCAGCGCGCGCCGTTGACCACCACTTCGGGGACCAGCGGGCGGGAGTTGTAGGTCGACGACATCACCGCGCCATAGGCCCCGGCGCAGCCGAACGCCACCAGATCGCCCGCCGCCAGATCGGCCGGCAGCTTGCGATGCAGGGCGAAGGTGTCGCCGCTTTCGCACACCGGGCCGACGACGTCGAACGTCGTCTGCTTGGCGTGGGCCGCCGGCTCCTTCAGCGGCAGGATCGGGTGGTAGGCCTCATAGAGCGCCGGGCGGATCAAATCGTTCATCGCCGCGTCGAGGATCAGGAAACGGCGGTGCAGCCCCTGCTTGACATAGACGACGCGGGCGACCAGCACGCCGGCTTCGGCCACCAGCGAGCGCCCCGGCTCCAGCGTCACCGCGCACCCCAGATTGCCGGTCACCGCCTGCACCATGCGGGCGTAATCGGCCTTGGGCGGCGGGGTCTCATCCTTATAGCGAATGCCCAAGCCGCCGCCGAGGTCGAGCCGTTCGATATTGATCCCTTCGGCGCGCAAGGTGCGCACCAGTTCCGTCACCTTGTCGTAAGCGGCGCGGAACGGCTCCAAATCGGTCAATTGCGAGCCGATATGCACCGCCACCGAGACCGGGCGAACCCCCGGCAAGGACGCGGCGCGGCGGTAGGTCTCCACCGCATGATCCCAGTCGATGCCGAACTTGTTTTCCTTCTTGCCGGTGGAAATCTTGGCGTGGGTCTTGGCGTCGACGTCGGGATTGACCCGCAAGGCGACGTCGGCCGTCACGCCCATTTCCGCGGCGACGGCGCTCAGCGCCTCCAACTCGGGGATGGATTCGACGTTGATCTGGTGAATGCCGGCGGCGAGCGCGGCGCGCAGTTCGTCGCCGGTCTTGCCGACGCCAGAAAACACGATGCGCGACGGCGGGATTCCCGCCGCCAGCGCGCGGGCCATTTCGCCCCCCGACACCACGTCGGCCCCGGCTCCCAGCTTGGCCAGGGTGCGAATCACCGCTTGGCTGGAATTGGCTTTCAGCGCAAAGCAGAAGCCGACGTTCTGCCCGGCGAAGGCGTCGGCGTAGGCGCGATAGTTCGCCTCCAGCGCCGCGGTGGAATAGCAATAGAACGGCGTGCCGACCTCAGTCGCCAACGCCGCGAGATCGACGCCCTCCGCGTGCAGGGCGCCGTTTAGATAGTTGAAACCGGTCATGGGAAGCGGAAGCCTCCAACGGTGGGCAGGGGGGAGGGCGGGTCGTCGGGCGACGCGCCGGCGTTGGGCGAGCCCAGATTGGGGCCAGGATCCTTCGGCGGCGGCGGCGGCTTGGCCGAGGGATCGACAGACTGCGGCGCCGGATAGGTGCGGGGAAACTGGTCGTTTTCCTTGCCTTGCGGCGGATCGACGAACTTCGGTTTCTTGCCGCAACCGGAGACGGCCAGTGCGGCCGCCAGCGCCGCGACGGTCAGTAAAGCGCGGCTCACAGGAAACGCTCCTTGGCGGCGGCGACCGCCTCCTTGACCCGCACCGGGGATGCGCCGCCTTCCGACGTGCGGGCGGCGACCGAGGCTTCAATGGACAGCACGGCGTAAACCTCCTCGGTGATGCGGGGCTCGACGGCCTGCAAATCGGCCAGCGGCAGATCGGCCAACCCGCAAGCCCGGTCGTCCGCCAGCTTGACGGCGCGGCCGGTGATGTGGTGCGCCTCGCGGAACGGCACGTTGAGGCGCTGAACCAGCCAATCGGCGAAGTCGGTGGCGGTGAGGAAGCCGCGTTCAGCCGCCCGGCGCATCGAGGCGGCGTCGGGGGTCATGTCGCGGATCATGCCTTCCATCGCGGCGACGCACAGGCCCATGGTGTCGTCCGTTTCGAACACCGGCTCCTTGTCTTCCTGCATGTCCTTGGAATAGGCCAAGGGCAGGCCCTTCATGACGATCAGCAGGCCGGCCAGCGCGCCGACGACGCGACCGGCCTTGGCGCGCACCAGTTCGGCCGCGTCGGGGTTCTTCTTTTGCGGCATGATCGACGAGCCGCTGGTGAAAGCGTCCGACAGCCGGATGAAGCGGAACTGCACGGAACACCAGACGACGATTTCCTCCGCAAGCCGCGACAGGTGGGTCGCGCAGATGGCGGCGGCGGCCAGATACTCCAGCGCGAAGTCGCGGTCGGAAACCGCGTCCAGCGAATTGGCGGTCGGCCGATCAAAGCCCAGCGCCTTGGCGGTCAACTTGCGGTCGATGGGGTAGGGCGTTCCGGCCAACGCCGCAGAGCCCAGCGGGCATTCGTTGAGCCGGGCGCGGGCGTCGCGCAGCCGACCGCGGTCGCGACCCAGCATTTCGACATAGGCCAACAGGTGATGGCCGAAGGTGACCGGCTGGGCGGCCTGCAAATGGGTGAAGCCCGGCATAACGGTATCCGTATGCTTTTCGGCCAGATCGATCATCGCCGCTTGCAGGCTCTTCAAGCCGCCTTCCAGCCGGTCGATGGCGTCGCGCACCCACAGCTTGAAATCGGTCGCCACCTGATCGTTGCGCGAGCGCGCGGTGTGCAGCCGCTTGGCCGGTTCGCCGATCAATTCGGCCAGCCGCGCCTCGACGTTCATGTGAATGTCTTCCAGCTCGGTCTTGAAAACGAAGGCGCCCGCCTCGATTTCCGCTTGCACGGCGTCAAGGCCGCGCTGGATTTCCCGGTTATCTTCGGCCGTAATGACGCCTTGGGCGGCCAGCATGGCGGCGTGCGCCTTGGAGCCGGCGATATCTTGGGCGTAAAGCCGCTTGTCGAAGCCGATGGAGGCGTTGATCGCCTCCATAATGGCCGAGGGGCCGCGGGCGAAGCGCCCGCCCCACATCTGGCTGGCGCCGGCGGCTTGGCTTTGGCCGGTTTGGTCGGGAGCGGTTTGGTTTTCGGTTTCAGCGGCGCTCATGGCGTCTGGCGATCCGGGCTAAAGGGAGAGTGATGCGATGTCGAGCGTTTGGAGTATGCGGACTTTGGCCTTCGCCGCAATGATTTTGGCGAATCTGGCCGCAACCGCCCCTGCCGGCGCCGCCGGGATCAAGACCTTTGTGGACATTGAACCGCCCCAGCCGTTGCCGCAAACCGACGTCATGACGATGGAAGGCGAGCCGACGACACTGGCCAAGGCGTTGCCCGCCGGCAAGCCGGCGGTGGTCAATCTGTGGGCGACATGGTGCGCGCCTTGCGTCAAAGAACTGCCGGCGCTGGTTAATCTGCAAAACCTGCTGGGGGAGAGCGCGGCGGTGGTGACGCTGTCGGTGGACCGCGGCGGCGCTTATGCGGTGGGGGCGTTTTTCGCCAAAACCGGCATTACGGGTTTGAAGACGCTGGTGGACCCGCGGGCGGAGTCGCTGCAAACCCTGCAAGCGCGCGGCTTGCCCACCACTATTTTAGTGGATGCGCAAGGGCGCGAAGTGGCGCGTTACGAAGGTCCGGCCGAATGGGATTCGGCCGAAGTGGCGGAAGCGGTCAAAGCGCGGCTGAACATCCGTTGATTCAAGCTGTTTGGTGGCGTTTCCCCTGGCGCGCGCGTACACTGCCGCTTGCTGTGCGCACAGTTTCGGGGGGAAAGCTGCGATGACGGTGAAACGACTGGGGCGCGCCGCGCGCGTCGGCGCAATGTTATCCGTTCTTGCCGTTCCGGCGCTCGCCGGCGCTTCTAAAGATCAGCCGCCGCCGCCGCCCGCGCCGCAAAGCTGGTCGCAAGCGGCGGTCGCCGCGGTCGAGCAGCCGTTTATCGCCGCCGGGTCGTGGTTGGGTTCGTGGTTTGGCGGCTGGCTGGGTGAAGCCGAATCCGTTCTGGCGAGCGAAAAGCGCGCATTCGCCGAAACTTTGAAAAGCGACCTCGCCCGCTTTCAGCGTCTGGTGGGGGAGGCGGGTTTTTCCGTGGCGGAAGTGCGGGTGGCCGGCGGGTTGGACCCGGAAATATCATTGTCGCTGGACGTGCGCCGCATCGCTTCCGACGAGGAGGAAGAGGCGATCCGCCGCCGCATCGCCGACGACGTCGACGGCGCCGGTTTGATCGGGGCGATTGAACGCGCGCTGTTGCTGGCGCTGCTGGACATCGACGAAGCGGCGGAAGCGTTTCGCCCCGACGGTTACGCCTTGTCGTCGGTGGAGGTCGATGTCGGCCTGTTTCCGTCCTTCGCCTATCTTTTCACCCCTGGCGAGCAGTAACCGGGCGGCGGCCGTTCAGCAGGTCACCGAGCGCCAGGAAGGGAACACCGCGGCGACGGAGGTTCCGGCCCCATGGGCGGAGGAGACGCGCAGCATGCCGTCGTGCCGCAACGCGATTTCCCGCACCAACGCCAACCCCAAACCGGCGCCCGGAATATCCCCGTTGCGGCGTACGTTGTCCGCTCGCACGAAGGGACAAAACATCTCGCCGATGCGGTCAGACGGCATGCCGATGCCGGAATCCTGTACAATAACCTCAATGCCGCCGGAGCGGTTGACGTCGGTGAATACTCGCACTTCGCCGTTGGGACGGTTGTACTTCACGGCGTTGGAGACGAGATTTTGCAACAGCTTCCACATCGCCCGCTCTTCCCCGAGCAGTTTTAGGCGGGGGTCGCATTCAAGTTTGATCCGTACGCCGCTGCGCGCCGCCGCCATTTGGCTGAGGGTCGCCACTTCGTCCGCCAATCGCTCCAGCGAAAACGGCGCTTCGCGCGTCGGGTCGCCGCCGCGGGTTTCCTCGGCGTAGTCTAACAATTCGTTGACCAAGTCCAGCATGCGGCCGCCGGCTTGCCGGATTTGGCGCAACGATTCCAGCAGCGCCCGCGCCCGTTCGTCGTTTCTCACGATTTGCAATGACAGATCGGCGAAACCGATGACGGCGTTGAGCGGCGAGCGCAGATCGTGAATCAATCCAGCCGAGGTCAGCAGCCGCGATTCCGTCTCCAGCCGATTATACTCTTCCGTGATGTCGGTGTGGGCGACGACGGCGCCTTCGTCCACCGCGTGCGCTGTCGCTTTGAACCAGCGACGGACATGCGGCGCGTGGCACGGATAGACGACCGAAAATTCCTTTTCCCGTCGCTCGAACAGCATGGACTTCAACCGCCGACCGAACGAATCGGCGACCGGCGCTTCGACCCCTTCGGCTGCGGCGCAGATGCTCAAATAACTGACGCCCTCAAAATCGCCGCCAGCATAAGCGTTGTCGCCGGCGAACTCCCGCCAACGACGATTGACGTACCGAATCAGGCCATGTTGATCTAAAACGCATATCTGCGCTGGAACGACGTCCAGCGCCTGAAAACTATTGATGCATGCGTTGCGCATCGTTCGATCTCCTGGCCTTAGCGCCGCCAGCCGGCTGTAAAGCTTTAAAGTTTCGACTCGAACAGTAATTGAATAAACAACGCCATGCAAGCGCTGACTTAGCGTTCCGATGCGACAAATGGACTAATTTATAAAGTACAGTGATTTTATTTTAGCGATCGTATGCAATCAAAATAACAAAACCGTCTTGTTTTACAAAAGCGTGACGCTTTTTTACGCTTCGGGCTTTTTTGGGGGATGCGGGGCGCATCGCCGCGATCCGCTTGGCAGCTTTGCGGTTTCCCTGCTTGTGCGTTGTTGCGTTTGCGGGAAGCATGACGCCCCTGACATAACCATCTTGCTTTGCGAAAGTTTCATGCCCGTCGTCGATTCTCCGGGTTTGCGAATCCTGCTCACCGCCCTTGTCGCTATCGGGCCGCTTTCCACCGATCTTTACCTGCCGTCCTTGCCGGTGCTGGTGACCGTATTCGGCGCCGACGTTTCGACCGTCCAGCTAACGCTTTCGGTGTTCATGGCCGGTTTCGCCGTATCCCAACTGGTCTACGGCCCGCTTTCCGACCGTTTCGGCCGCCGACCGGTGATATTGGGCGGCATGGCGGTTTATTTTGTCGCCACGGTCGCCTGCGCGCTGGCGCCGAGCATCGACGCCTTGATCGCGGCGCGGTTTTTCCAGGCGCTGGGCGGCTGTGTCGGCCCGGTGGTGGGGCGCGCGGTGGTGCGCGACGTTTTCGGTCGCGACCGGGCGGCGTCGGTGCTGGCCTATATGGCGACGGCCATGGCGGTCGCCCCCGCGGTCGGGCCGCTGTTCGGCGGCGTGCTGACCGAACATATCGGCTGGCGCGCCAATTTCGTTTTTCTGTCGATTTTCGCCGCGGTGTTGGGGTTGTTCGCCGTCCGCATGCTTGGGGAAAGCAACCAGCATCGCGATCCGCATGCGCTGCGCCCCGGCCGCATGGCCGCCAACTATCTGACCTTGCTGCGCGACCGCGCTTATCTCGGCTTCGTTTGCGCCACCGCCGCGGTTTTTTGCGGCATGTTCGCTTTTATCTCCGGTTCGTCGTTCTTGCTGGTGACCGGTCTTGGCCTGTCGCCGACGCAATATGCTTTGTGCTTCGCCATGGTGGTGGCGTCGTTCATGGGCGGCTCATTTTCCGCCGGCAAGCTGTCGGGACGCTTCGGCTTTGTCCGCATGATTCGCGTCGGTTCGGTTTTGTCGTTGACCGGCGGCGTGATCGGCCTGGCGCTGGCGCTGGCGGGTGAAATGCATGTCGTCTCCATCATCGCCCCGATGGGACTGTTTATCTTCGGCGCGGGTCTCACCATGCCCAACGCCTCCGCCGGCGCGGTGGCGAACTATCCCACTATGGCCGGACTGGCGTCCTCGCTGATGGGTTTCGTGCAAATGGCGGCGGCGGCGGCGGTTGGCGCCGCGGTCGGCTTGGCCGACGACGGCACCTCGCTGCCGATCATGGCGGCCTT
>CALGOL010000288.1 GCA_937960755.1 uncultured Azospirillum sp. | reverse complement strand
GACTGGGCGCCATGGGCGGCCTCTGTCGGGGCGGCGTTCTTCTACGCCCTGTCGGCGGTGCAAATCCGCGCACTGTCCGGCTCCGCCACCGCTTTGGGCATGGTGGCGTTGTTTCTGGCCGCGGCGACGCTGGTGGGCGGCGCGCTATCGTGGTCGGGCTGGGTTCCGCTGGCGGCGAAGGATTTCGCGCTGGTGGCGGTGATGGGGGTGATGGGCGTCGGTGGGCAGGTCTTCATGACCCTGGCCTATCGCCTTGGTCCCGCCGGCTTGGTGGCGCCGTTCGAATACACCGGGCTGATCTGGGCGACCGGCATCGGCTTTATGTGGTTTGGCGACGCGCCGACGCTGGCGGTGATCGTCGGCGGGGCCGTCGTCATCGCCAGCGGGCTTTACATCTACCGCCGGGAGGCGGCTTGACGCCTTAATCAGGCCGGATTGATCTCGGCGACGCCGCCTTTCAGGTCCATCAGCAGCAGTTCGACCGCCAATTCGGGGTGCTTGGCCTTGATCTGGCTGTGCAGGGCGCGGAGCTGCTCTGCGTGCGCCGCAGTCTCCTTATTCGGGTCGCTGACCGCGTCGGCGCCTAGAAACACCTTGTAGGCGCCGCAGTCGCGATGATCCAGCACGATGATTTTCTTGATGTGATGCAACTGCTTGGCGACGTCGACATGCTCCCAGAACGCTTGGCCCCAGGCGGGCTTGGCGCTGGTCAACGCGCCCAGGCTGGCGCCGGCGAGAATGACATGGTCGTACTTGTCTTTCAGGCCGCGCTTTTGCATATAAGCAGCGACCTCGTCCATCAAGCGATAGTCCATGCAGGACAACAGCAGGATGTCGGTGCCGCCGGCCGCTTCGGCGCGCTTGGCGACGGCGGGGGCGAGCAGGGCGACGCCGGCCGACAGGGTCGCTAGCGTGAGAAAGCCGCGGCGCGAATGGGTATCGGTCGGCGCGTGGAGGCAATCGCCGGTGTGATGAATGTGATCTTTGGGCATTTCATCCTCTCGTGATACATTATATCGTTTTAGCGGGCGTTTCTTCGCATTCATGATATGTCGATGGGCGAGGAAAACAACTTTAATTTAGGCAAGCAGGCTAGGAGTTGTTGAGCATGTCGTCGGTCAAAATCGCCCCGTCCATCCTTTCCGCCGATTTCGCCCGCCTGGGCGAGGAGGTGCGGGCGGTGGACGCCGCCGGCGCCGACTATATCCATATCGATGTGATGGACGGCCATTTCGTGCCCAACATCACCATCGGCCCCGGCGTGGTGAAGGCGTTGCGTCCGCACACCGCCAAGACGTTCGACGTGCATCTGATGATTTCGCCGGTTGATCTCTATATCGGCGCCTTCGCCGAGGCCGGCGCCGACATCATCACCGTCCACCCGGAAGCCGGCCCCCATCTGCATCGCACGCTGCAACTGATTAAGTCGTTCGGCAAAAAGGCCGGCGTGTCGCTCAACCCCTCCACCCCGGTGGAAGTGATCGACTATGTGCTGGAAGACGTCGATCTGGTGCTGGTGATGGCGGTCAACCCCGGCTTCGGCGGCCAGAGCTTCATTTCATCTCAACTGCGCAAGATCGAAGATTTGCGCCGCCGCATCGACCGGCTGGGCAAGCCGATTGACCTGGAAGTGGACGGCGGCATTAATGTTGAAACCGCCCGGCTGGCGGCCGCGGCGGGGGCGAATGTGCTGGTGGCCGGCACCGCCACCTTCACCGGCGGCCCGGAACGTTACGCCGCCAACATCACGGCGCTGAAAGGCTGACCCAAGATGCTGCAATTCCTCGCCTTCGCTCTGGTTGGCTGCGCCGCGGCGGCGGGGCATTACGCGGTGCTGATCGCGCTCGCCGAATTGGCGCATTTTCCGCCGGTGACGGCGTCGGCCTGCGGTTTCGCCGTCGGCGCCGTCATCAGCTACGCGCTCAACTACACCCATGTTTTCAAGAGCGACGGCAAGCATGTCGCCACCTTTCCCCGCTTCATCGCGGTGGCTTTGGTGGGCTTGGCGCTTAACGCCGCGGTGATGTGGACGCTGGCGCACGAGTTGGACCTGCATTACTTGCCGTCGCAAATCGCCGCCACCGTCATCGTCATGGGTTGGAGCTATTCCGCCAACCGTTTTTGGACCTTCGCGGCGCGCACCGATGGGCTTATGCGGGCGCCGTCCCCTTGAACGACAGCCGGTGCGGCGTCGGGCCGATGTTGGGGGTTAAGCGTTCGGCGGGTTGAAAACCCGCCTCGCTCAGCAATTTAAGCATCGTTTCGGCGTCATACATGGAAAAGCCGGCGGTTTTGCGGATTTCGCGATAATCCGACAGCGCTAGTTTGACGATTCCCAGCACGGCCGGGCCGAAAAAGCCGTTGGCGGCGGCGAAGGAAAGCTGGCTGGCGACGTCGCGCAGCAGCGGGGTCTCCGGCGGCACGACATCGGCCAGGATCAAATGGCCGCCCGGCTTCAGCAAGCCGCGCCAACGCCGCAGCAGCGCGGGCAGCTCGGCCGGCGGCACGTACTGCACCACCGACACGACCGTAACCACGTCAAACGCGCCTTCGGGCAGCGCATCGGCGCCGTCGCTGTCGGCGATGCGAATGCGCGGATGCTTGGCGTATCGCTCCTTCAGCCGGCGCCGCACCGCTGGCGCGGCGTCATAAAGCGTCAGGCTGGCGCAACGCTGCGCCAGTTCGCCCGCCGCCAGCGCGTCGCCGCAGCCGTAATCCAGCACGGCGCCGCCTGCCGGCATGTACGGGGCCAGCCCCGCCGCCAGACAGGCGAAATGGGCCTCCAGATTGCGTTGATTGACGTAAACCCCGGTGTCGGCCCGGTTCCAGAACTCCCCCCAAGCGCTGGCCGCAGACATGATCCTCTTCCACCCTATCGCATGCGTTTTTGTCATTACGCCGCATATGGGGATCAGGACGCCAGCTTCAACCCGATGATTCCGGCGACAATAAGGCCGATGCTGGCCAAACGGCCCAAATCGGCGGATTCGCCGAACAAGTAGATGCCGAGGATGGCGGCTCCCACCGCGCCGACGCCGGTCCACACGGCGTACGCCGTGCCTAGCGGCAAGGTTTTCAGCGCCACCGCCAACAGCCACAGGCTGACCCCCATGGAGGCGACGGTCAAGGCGGTGGGCAGCGGCCGGGTGAAGCCTTCGGTGTATTTCAGACCCACCGCCCAGCCGATCTCAAACAGCCCGGCGGCGAGCAGGATAAGCCACGCCATGATGAAGAATGCTCCCTTAAACGCTGATGCGGGCGGCTTGGCCGTCGCTGCGGCCGAGCCCCAATCCCCAATTGAGGTCGCCGTTCTGCTCAGTGCGGATCGGCTGGCTGCGCACCCGCCCTTTGTCCTTGCCGTTGGCGGCGTCGGCGCGGCGGTCGGTCTCGCTGCGGCCGGTGAGGCTGGCCTCGTCCGGCGTCTCCAGCGCGTTCAGCGCCAGCACTTGATAGATCGACAGCGGGTTGGCTTGCAGCGCCTTTTTCGGCATATCGGACACTTGGGTTTCGAAACCGTCCGGCATGCCGAATTGGATGCGCCGCGCCGCGGCGCGGGAGGAGACGACATCGCCGTCTTCTGAAAACTTGCCGGCGAAGCGGTCGTAGATTTGCTTCAACGTCGTCGGCTCGCCCGAAGTTTTATTGAAGAAGACGTTGCGGTTGGAGGCGGCGGCGTCGGGAAACAGTTCGCGGGCTTGGCGGTTGGGCGCGTCGCGCATGCCGTTGAGGAACTTGGCGGCTCCGCCGGCCCCGAGGAAGTGGGCGAGGTAAAGCTCGGTGGCGCCGACCGGGCCGTCGGTGTTCTTTTCCAGATATTCCTTGTTGTCGCGGGAGAATTCCGCCGCCATCAAGGCCGCGACTTTGGGGTCTTTGCGCAGTTCAAGAATTTCCTGCCGCTTGGCGGGGTCGGAGACCACGGCGCGGCCGTCGGAGCGGGTTTCGATGGCGTTGGCGTACTGGCCCAAACCGTTTTCCGCGCCGTGCTTTTTGATCGTCGCCAGCCAGGTGGAATCGATGAACTGGTAAAGTCCGGTGGCCGACGAGGTGGAGGCTTTGAGGTCGGTGCGATAGCTGCTCTCCACGGCAGCTTTTTCCATCAGATAGGTAAAATCGACCCCGGTGCGGGCGCTGGCCTGTCGGATCGCCGATTCAACCTCGTCCGGCGCGCCGCCGAACGCCTTCCCAACCTTCTGGGAGGCTTTTTGCGCAGCTTGGAGAGTGTTGGAGAGGGCGGCGACGGTCATGGCGGGGCTCCTGGTCGGCGAATTTCACCGGGTCGCCCCTATCCATGCAGATCGCGTGCCAACTCTTAGAAGTCGGCTCAGGTTTCCGCCGTGGCGGCGACGACGGCGCCCGCTGGGGCCTGGACTTCGTCGCTCAGGCGCAATTGACGGGCGGCGACAAGGCCGCAGGCCAACACCGCCGGCCAGACGATGCGCGCCTGATAACGGTCGTTGGGGTTGGACAGCGCGCCGCAGATGAAGGCGTTGCCCAGCACCGCCAGCCCGACCACCAGAACAAGTCCGAACTGCCGGTGGTCGCCCGTCCGCCAGGCGGCGACGCCGCACGCCGCCAAGCCTAGCGTGGCGAGCACGCCGACTGCGACATGCAGCGCGTTCAATTCCTTCATATCAATGCCATAGCGCTGCTCGCTGGCCCAATAAGCCGGCAGGTCGCCAGGGTAATAATCGGCGATGGCGCGCGGCATGAACATGCTCTTGACCGTGGTGCGCTCGCCTTTGTGGATGGTGTCGAGGCCGATCAGGCCGTCGCCCGATTTAATCATCCACAGCTGTTCCCACGTCAGCGCGGCCGCGGCGCGCAGATGCTGCAACGGATAGCGCTTCAGGCTGTCCTGCACGACAAAGGCGGCTTCCTCCTTCATCCGCGGTTCAGCCCAGCCGCCCAGCTCGTAAAACGGCCCCGGCGCCCACAAGAAGGAATTGGCGGAATGGGGCAGGCGGTCGCGCACCGCGCACAGCCGCAACGGCAAGCCGTTCAGCTTGGGGCGCTGCGGGCAGACCTCCGCCAGATAGCGATGGCCGACGCCGTCTTGCAGGGTGCGGGCGAACATCAACAAAGCGTTGCTTTGCGCTAAATGGAAATGGCCGGAAACCGCCCAGTTGGCCGAGCCCGCCAGGGCGACCCCCAGCAGCAGGCCGGCGGCGGTGGTCCCGACTTTGGGGCGCAAGGGGCGCAGGGCGGCGAACCAGCGGCCGGCGACGACGACGCCCGACAGCGCCAGCACCAGCCCGGCGACCAAAGCGAGGTGGGAGGTGTGGACGGCGACGCCTACGCCGATAACGCCGATCAGCCCGAATTTGCGCGCGCGCGGCAAGGCAGGACCAAAGGCCAACACCGCCGCCGACAAGGCGACCAGCGCGGTGAAGGCGTCGGCCAGCAATTGGCTGGCGGTCCAGGGCAGCGCTGTGAACACCGCCAGCAAAGCGGCGGCGGGGACCAGCGCGCGGCGGGCGGGGACGGGGGAAAAGGCGTTTAGCGCCTCATACAGCACGAAAACCGTCAGCGCGCATTGCAGCGCCACCGGCGCCCACAGCGTGCCGGTCATCACGCCGGGCAGCATCATCAGGCTGTAAGACGCGGTGCGGAACGGCGGGATGACGTGGGAAAACGGCATGACGATGTAGTCGAGGCTGTCCCAATACAACAGCGGGAAGCCGTTCCACAGCGCCGGCGCCGCGACGATCAAAAACGCCGCCGGGAAAATCCACCAAGCGTTCCATAACTGGACAAGACGAGACGTCGTGGTCATTGGCGCTTCAGGCTCCCCGCCGGCGTTCTGCGGCCGGGGTCTGCTCGACGCCGCGCGCTTCGCGCACGATGTAAAGCGGCCGGCCTTTTACTTCATTGAAGACGCGACCGAGATAGTCGCCGATGATGCCCAAGGTGATAAGCTGGATGCCGCCGAGGAACAGCACGCTGACCAGCAGCGATTCGTAACCCGGCACATCGACGCCCCAAAACAGCGTGCGCAACAGGCGCACGACGATATAGACGAAGGCGAAGCCCGACACCGCCAAGCCCACCGCCCCCCAAACCCGCAAAGGGAAGGTGGAAAAGGCGGTCAAGCCGTCCAGCGACAGCCGCAACAGCTTGAAAAAGCCCCATTTGGTGTCGCCGCCGGCCCGCTCGCCCTGTTCATAGGTCAAGCTGGTCTGGCGGAAGCCGACCCAGGCGAAAATCCCTTTCATGAACCGCGTGCGCTCCGGCATGCGGTTAATCACGTCCACCACCCGGCGATCCATCAGGCGGAAATCGCCGACTTCCCGCGGCAAACGCACTTCCGACAGGTGATCGAACACCCAATAGAAGGCGCGGGCGAAGAAGCGATAGGCGGCGCTCTGGCCGACGCGGGCGTGACGCACCGCCATCACCACGTCATAGCCTTCGCGCCACTTGTCCAGCATGGCGGGGATCAGTTCCGGCGGGTGCTGCAAGTCGGCGTCCATCGGCGCCACCGCGTCGCCCGCGGCGTGGGCCAGGCCGGCGGTCAGCGCCAATTCCTTGCCGAAATTGCGCGACAGGTCGACCACCTTGACCCGAGGGTCGCGGGCGTGGACCGCCAGCAGCCGATCCAGCGTGTCGTCACGGCTGCCGTCGTTGACGCAGACCACTTCCCACGCCATGCCGACGGCGTTCAGCGCCGGGGTCAGCCGGGCGAACAGCGCGTCGATGTTGGCGCCTTCATTGTAGAACGGAATGACGATGGAAAGCAGCGGACGCGGGGGCGGCGCGGGCATCTCGGCAACGTCCGTAACGGCGGCGGACATGGGCGTTGCGATCTCCGATAGGGCGAAGGGGGCGCCCGGCGACAGGTTGCTTAGATTGCGGAGCGATCTAATACCATGGCGGCCGGCGTCGGGGAAACCGGCATCTTTTTCCCCCGCGAACATGGCGAAATGATGGGCGCGCGACCAAGCGCCCCCTTGCGCGCCGCGAACGGGCGGGGCAAAAACCGCCGGCTGGCGGGGGCGCCGCCATCGTCTCATCCTAAAGGCCCAGTTGAATCATGATCCTCACCCCCATCGCTGAAACCGACATGGCGTCGGCGCTGACGGTCTTCGCCGCGAACCTGCAAGATCGCGCAGCAGCACATGCGGCGTTTCGCCGCATAGCCGCCACTTGGCCGGTGACGGGCGGCGTCGATACGCCCCGGCAGCGGGCGGAAGGCGTGGCGCTGACGCACGCCCACGGCGTGGCGACCCTGGACGAACCGCCCTCGGCGTCGTTCATGTGGGATGGCGAGGTGATTCGCACCGAGGTCGAAGCCACCGTCATCGTGCATGAATTGGCCCATTGGCTGTTGGCGGCGCCGGAGCGTCGGCCGCTGATTGATTTCGGCCTGGGGCCGGGGCCGGAGACGACGCGGCGTAAAGAGGCGCGCGCCCACAAGCGCCTGAGCTTTGAAGAATGCATGGACGAGGAGCGGCTGACTTCGCTGCTTGGCATTCTATGGGAGGCGGAGTTGGGCCACCCGGCCATTCTGGCCTTTCTTGAGCAAAACTGGATGGAAGGCTGGGAGCGGCCGGCGACCGCCCACTGGTTCGCTGACCATATCGACCGGTTGCTGGCGGCGGGGTTGATCGACGTGGATGGACGACCGGCGACGGCGCGCGCTTTCGCCGACGCCTTCGCCGCCGAAAAGGCCCAGTGCAAGTCGGGCGCCAGCGTCTAATGAAGATCATGTGATTGACGAGGATCAGTCTAAGCCGCAGACATCGTCATGCGGTGCGGGTCAACGTGCGCTCAGGAAAAAGACAAGCCTGCGTAAGGTTTAGCTTCTGTCCAGAAAGTATATTGCCGGCTGATGGGCAGTCGCATTCGGACTGAGGCGCATACTTGGCGTTCGTCATTCCCGCGTAGGCGGGAATCCACCTTTTCGACCAAGTTTCGGAGCAGGTGGATGCCCGCCTTCGCGGGCATGACGAAAATACCTGATAATCTATCGATACTGTCTGGAAGATTCTCGGGCAGTTATTTAACGAAAAGGCGAGGAAAATGGATTTTACGCCGGTTGTGGATTTTTCTCCGACCCAATTTCCCGCCTATATTGAATTGCACCGCGATGTGGTGTTGAACGCCGATATTTGGACGACGAAGCCGCAGATCCTCGCCGCCAATTGGGGGTTTGAAGGGATCATGGGCTTGCCCGGCGTTTCCTCCGCCGCTGATTTAGGCCGCGCGCTGGCGTTTGGCGCCGGGGTCAACGGCGATTTCGCCCGGCTGACGCCGACTCCGCCGTTGCGCAATTTGACCTCGGGCGGTTCGCCCATCGGCCTGATGGCCGGCGGCTTCGGCGCGGCGGTGACTTTCGCCGACGCCTTTCCCATTGAATTCAGTTGGCCGATGCTGCCCAGCACGGTGTCGCCCACTGATTTTGCGGTGCGGCTCAACACCGGCGAGGTGGTGACGCCCAAGGCCGCCGCGCTCAACCCCAACTACGACTACAACGAACGTCACGTCGTGGTGATGCTGGGGGAATTCGGCAATCGCTTGCTGCCGGGAACGCCGGGCGCCGTCTATCCGGTGTCGGTGGAGATCGTCAACGACGACACGCCCTTGCAACTGGTGGGGCCGGGCGGCCAGCTTTATTCCGCGGTGGGGATGTCCAAGGCCGGGGTTAATCCCTACGTCGCCGGTCCTGGTCTGGTGGGGGCGCGGCTGACCCGCTTCACCACCGCCGGCGATTTCGCGCCGCCCAGTTTCAGCGGCAATAGTCCGAACGACGGCGCCTCGCTTTATGGGACGCAGGCGGCCTATCGGCTGCGGCTTTACACCTGGGGCGGCTTTTCGCCGGACGGCGTCAGCCCGATCATGCCCACCGAATACGCCCGTTATTTCAAGCTGCAAGCGGTGGACTCCCAAGGCCGCGTCGTCGAGATCACGCGCGACGGCCAGACCTACGACCTTGGACCCGGCGTCGGTTCGGTCAAGGTGGTCGGCCTGGCGGAACTGGGCAAGGTCGCCGATGGGACGTCGGTGACCTACCAGACCGCTTATTATCAAGAAGACCACGACAACTATGTCGACATCATCCTGACCGGCGACGAGGCGGCGATCCGCCGGCTGACCACGGTGGCTATTCCGACCTCTGCCGAAGCCGGCTATTCCGACCTCTACACGCCGGGCGGGCCGGGCCGCACCCCGTCCGCCGCCTACAACTACACCGCCGCCGCCAAGCCGCAAACCTTCGCCATCGACGTGGCGCTGGACGACGCCGCCTTCGCCAGCTACGCCGCGCAAAGCGTCGCCGCGTATGATTCGGCGGATGGCCTGCCGGTGGTGTTCCGCCTGCGCCACCCCAGCCAGTACGACACGGTTTACACCGCCAGCAGCAAACAGGCGGCGTCGCTGATCGCCCAAGGCTATGTTGAACAGGGCGTGCCGTTCTCGGTGGAGCAGAACGCGCAAAATCTGGTGAGCGTCCGGCAGTTCTATTCGGAAACCGCGAAAGACCACCTCTACACCGCCGACGCGGCGGAAATCGAACGGCTGCGCCAAGCCGGCAGCGGCTACGTCGACCAAGGCGTCGTCTTCACCGCGGTGGGGGAGAAGATCGAGGGGACCGCGCCGATCTACCGCTTTTATTCGGCGGGGTTGGGCGAGCATTTCTACACGCCGTCGCTGACCGAGGGCTTCACCGTCGGCGGCTACGCCTATGAAGGGGTGTCGTGGTACTCGGTGGCCTTGACGCCCGGATTGTCGGCGGACGTGCTCTATGACCGCGCCGACGACGTGACCTTCGGCGACGTCTTGAGCGGCAAGGGCGCGCTCACTAAGCAGGGCGCCGGAACCTTGACCCTGACCGGGGTCAACACGCTGTCGGGCGCGACGACGGTGACGGCGGGAACCTTGCGGGTCGATGGCTCGCTCAACAACAGCGCGGTCACGGTGGCGTCGGGCGGAACCTTGAGCGGGACGGGGCAACGGTTTGGAGAATTTTCGCATTCTGTGCGAATGGATCGGCACCGCGCTCGCC
>CALGOL010000287.1 GCA_937960755.1 uncultured Azospirillum sp. | reverse complement strand
CATGACGGCGCGGCTGAGCGAATCGCCCGCCGCCCGGACGCCAGCCGCCGCCTTGACCGCCAAAGCGCTGACTGCGCGGCGCGAAGCCGTAATCGCCTTGAGCCGGACCGGCGGCGACGCTTTGCGGCGACAAAGCTTCCGTCAGCCGGCGGCGCATGTCCTGGCGATAAAACTCGCGCACCACCGGATCGGCGATCAGATTAACATGGGCCTCCAGCGCCGCGCGCAAGGCCGCCTTGGTTTCCGGCGTATCGGTGCGGCGGTCTTCATTCTCCATCCGCCATAAGGCTTCGGACAGCGGAATGGCGGCGTCGAGCACGCCGGTCATCGCCTTGGCCCCGCCGCCGCGAATCAGGCTGTCGGGATCTTCGCCTTCAGGCAAAAAAGCCACCTTGGCGGACTTGCCCGGCCCCAAGTGCGGCAATATGCGCTCCACCGCCCGCCACGCGGCGCGGCGCCCGGCCCCGTCGCCGTCGAAGCAGAGGTAGGGTTCTTTGACCTCGCGCGGGATCAGCCGCCACAATTCTTGTATCTGATTCTCGGTCAGCGCCGTGCCCAGCGGGGCCACCGCGGCGCCGAACCCGGCTTCCGCCAGCGCGATGACGTCCATATAGCCTTCCGCCACCACGACGGGCTGACCATCGGCCGCCGCCTGCCGGGCGCGCGACAGGCCGTAGAGCAGCGAGCCTTTGTGAAACAGCGGGGTTTCGGTGGTGTTGACGTATTTCGGCCCGTCGCCGTCCATGATGCGTCCGCCGAAGGCGACCACCCGGCCGCGGCGGTCGGCCACCGGAAACATCACCCGGTTGCGAAAAAAGGAATAGATCGCCCCGCCGTCGTCCGGCCGCTTGGCGAGGCCCGCCGCGACAATGTCGTCGTCGGGAAAGCCTTCGGCCTTTAACAGCCGCGGCAAGGCGTGGCGGTCGCTGGGGGAATACCCCAAACGGAAGCGCGCCATGGCGTCGTCGCTGAGCCCGCGGCCGGCGAGATAGCCCCGCGCCGCCCTGCCCTGGGTTTCGCGCAACTGAGACTCGAACCATTTGCAGGCGCGCTCCACCAGGTCATAGAGCGTCTTTTGCTTTTCGGCTTTCTGTCGGTCTTCGGCGGAAGTTTCAGGAACCTCCAACCCGGCGGCCGAGGCCAGAAACGCCACCGCTTCCGGGAAGGACAAGTTGTCGTGGCGCATGACGAAGCCGACGACGTCGCCATGGGCGCCGCAACCAAAACAATGAAAGAAGCCCTTTTGGTCGTTGATGGTGAACGACGGGGTCTTTTCATTGTGAAACGGGCAGCACGCCTTGTACTCCCGCCCGGCGCGGGTGACGCGAATGCGCTTGCCGATCACCTCCGACAGGGTCAGGCGTTCGCGCAACTCATCAAGAAAGCGGGGCGGAAAAGCCATAGCCGACAGAAAGCCTCAACCCGTCGCGGCGTCTGGATCGTCCAGCAGCGGCGTCAGGGCGTAAAAATACTCCACCGCCGCCGTCAGGCCGATGCTTTCCAACGTCAAGCTTGATCCCGCAAGGTAAACTCGCCGGCAGACCGGCCAGACGCCGTCAGCGTCCTTGGTCGCCACTTCCGCCTGAACCCGGTCGGAGCGCAACAGCAAAATCTCCCGCACCGAAGGGATGCTGGAATAGGACCAGACGTTGCCCTGCGTCACCCGTTCGTTCGATGGCGACAACACCTCGACGATCAACAGCGGCTCGGCCACCACGCGGTCTTGCGGTCCCAGCGGCGTGCAGGTCACGACGACGTCAGGAATGCGCAAATTGATGTCGGCGCCGAGCCGGGGGGTCAGCGCCGCTTCGGTCATCACCGGACAGCGCCGCCCGGCGGCGCGCAGGTGTTCGCGGAACATGCCCGCCGCGTTCGCCTGAATCAGCCCATGCACGGGCGAAGCCGGGGCCATCGCCCGCGGCGCGCCTTCATAAAGATCATAGCGTGTTTCGGTCCCGTCGCCGGGCCAGTCAAAAAACTCGGCCACCGTCATCAGCGGCGGAAAAGTCGGCCGGTCGGCGCGAAGGCTGGTCATGGCGAAACCTCGGCGGTTGACGACGCGCGCCCGACCCCAAGCGGTCAGCAGGGCGTCAGCTTCGACTTTACCACGGTGGACACCTTGGCGAAATCCATCCGCCCGGCGTAGCGCCCACGCAACTCAGCCATGACGCGGCCCATGTCCTTAATGCACGACGCGCCAATTTCTCCCAGCACCGCGGCGATGGCGGCGTCGGTTTCCTCCGCGCTCAGCGCTTTGGGCAGGAAGCTTTCGATGATGGCGATTTCTTCACGCTCCTGCTCCGCCAGCTCGGCGCGGCCGCCCTTCTCATAAAGTTCAATGGATTCCTGACGCTGACGCACCATAGTCTGAAGCATCGAATAGATTTCCGCTTCGCCGACCCCGTCGGTGTCGCCGCGGCCGCGAGCGGCGATATCCCGATCCTTCAGCGCGGCCAGAATCAGCCGCACGGTCGAAACCGCCCGCTGGTTCTTCGCCATCATCGCTTCTTTCAGCGTGTCGTTCAGCCGCTTGCGCAGCATGGGATGCTCCTTGGAACGTCGATAGGATCTAACCGACTCTTACTCAAATTATTGCCGAATTGACACGGGTAAAATGAAGCCGGATTTTCGGCCGCATAAAGCGGCTACGACTCGCTTCCCCTGTCGCGCTCTCCCATATATGTTGCCGCCCGCATTCCGTTTTCAAAGGCCGTTTACAAGGTAATGACCATCATGTCCGAGACTGCTCCCGACTCCCCCGCCGTCACCGCCGTTCTGGTTCTGGCCGACGGAACGGTGTTCCGCGGACGCGGCGTCGGCGCCGTGGGCGAAGCGGTGGGCGAGGTGTGCTTCAACACCTCGATGACCGGGTATCAGGAAATCCTCACCGATCCCAGCTACGCCGGGCAGCTCATCACCTTCACCTTTCCGCACATCGGCAATGTCGGCACGAACGCCGAGGATGTGGAGACCTCCACCACCGCCGCCCGCGGCCTGATCCTGCGCGCCGACATCACCGACCCGTCCAACTGGCGCTCCAGCCGCCATCTGGACGCCTGGGCCAAGGCGCAAGGGCTGGTGGGGCTGGCCGGGGTGGACACGCGGCGCCTGACCCGGCTGATCCGCGACGCCGGGGCGCCGAACGGCGTCATCGCCCACAATCCCGACGGCGTCTTCGACATTGACGCGCTGAAGGCCAAGGCCGCCGCCTGGCCGGGGCTGGAAGGCATGGATTTGGCGAAGGACGTCACCTGCGCCCAGACCTATACGTGGGACGAGGCGGCGTGGACCTTGGGCCAGGGCTACGCCCGACAGGAAAACCCGCGCTTCCATGTCGTCGCCATCGACTACGGCGCCAAGCGCAATATTCTGCGCTGCCTCGCCGCCGCCGGCTGCAAGGTGACGGTGGTTCCCGCCCAGTCGTCAGCGGAAGACGTGCTGCGCCACAAGCCGGATGGGGTTTTCCTGTCCAACGGCCCCGGCGACCCGGCGGCGACCGGCGAATACGCCGTGCCGGTGATCCGCCAGTTGGTGGATTCCGGCCTGCCGGTGTTCGGCATTTGCCTTGGCCATCAGATGCTGTCGCTGGCTTTGGGCGGCAAGACGGCGAAGATGGAGCGCGGCCACCGCGGCGCCAATCATCCGGTCAAGGACCTCGCCACCGGCAAGGTGGAGATCACCAGCCAGAATCACGGCTTCTGCGTCCTGCCGGAAAGCCTGCCGGACAATGTGGAAGTCACCCATGTTTCGCTGTTCGACGGCACCAATGAAGGCGTGCGGCTGAAGGACAAGCCGGTGTTCTCGGTGCAGCACCACCCGGAAGCGTCGCCCGGACCGGAGGACAGCCACTATCTGTTCGGCCGATTCGTCGATCTGATGGCCCAGGCCAAAGCGTGAGCATGCCGGCGTGAGCGACGAAAGCGCCCCTGAGCTTTGTCCGTTGTGCGGGCGGCCCCTGATTCCGGGGCCGTCCGTCAATTTGCATCATTTGACGCCGCGCAAGTTCAAGGGCCGCGTCGCCGTGACGATTCACAAAGTCTGTCACGATAAAATCCACGCCGTGTTGAGCGAGCGGGAAATCGCCCGCGATTACGACAGCATCGACAAGTTGCTGGCTCACCCGGACATTGCCGATTTCGTTAAATGGGTGGCGAAAAAGCCGCCGGAATTCGTCGACGGCCACGAAAGCAAGGGCCGCGGCCGGCGCTGAGCGTTTCTTTTTTAAAAAATGCCGGTTTCGATACGCCAAGACCCATGGGCGCGGCAGACGCGCGCCCATGACCAGTTATAAAAATCGAACATCATAATAAGAATAAAACAATTAAAGTGGTAATATGTTCTCGTAAACAACTTTACATGCGAATGTCTTTTATAAGAAGGAGGGTTTCATGTCGCGTCCCAACAAACGGCGCCCCGGCGGCTGGCTGTCCAAAGACCACGCCGTCATTCGCCAATGGGTTTTGAAACTGAAAGCCAAGGCGGCTCAGACCGACCCGGCCGACTACATCGCCCCGATCAAAGCGCTGCAAAACATGGTGGCGCATAACCCGACGCTGAACGCCAGCACGCAAGCGATGTTCGTCGAAGCGTTGGCCTATTCAAAGGACGATCCGACCGGCGCCCCGGCGGTGACCAGTTGGGACGAATTCCTCGGTTTGCTCAACAGCATCATGTCGACCTCGCCGGAGTTCATCGTCGACAGCGGCAGCGTCGAAGCGCAGGGTTTGGTGGGCTTTCCAATAAACGCGCTGCTGGATTGGCCGATGGGCACGGTGGGCGGCCAAGTCACTTTCAACAACGACCAGTTCAACGCCTATTTCAAGACTGTGCTGAATTACTGGAGCCAATTCCTCACCACCCTGCCCTCGCGTTATGTGCTGGCGGAGGGCGACGCCACCAGCGATCCGCAGTCGATTGCGTGGCTCAGCGATCCCGCCAAAGCGCAAATGGTGCAGGTGGCGCAGCAACCGTTCGCCAACCCGCCGCCGGGTCAGACCTTCACCGACATCTTCAACGTTCCCGATCCCAACGACCCAAAATATTACGGCTTCACTTCGTGGGATCATTTCTTCACCCGCGAGTTCAACCCGCCCCAGCGTCCGCTGGGCGACGCGCCGATTGTCAACGCTTGCGAGTCGGCACCGCTGCAGTATCAAACCGGCGTCGCGCTGTCGGCGAACATCTGGCTGAAGGGTCAGCCCTACTCGTTGAAAGACATGCTGAACGACGATCCGCTGGCGCCGCAATTCGCCGGCGGTTCGGTGTATCAAGCGTTCTTGAGCGCGCTGTCCTATCACCGTTGGCACAGCCCGGTGGACGGGGTGATTGAAAAAGCCTACGTGGTGGATGGGACTTATTACTTGGAAAGCCCGTCGGAAAGCATCTATAGCGGCGATCCCGATCCATCGGCCCCCAACGCCTCCCAACCGTTCATCACCTCGGTGGCGACGCGAGCGGTGATCTTCATCCGCGCCGATGATCCGGCCATCGGCTTGATCGCCATGGTTCCGGTCGGCATGGCCGAAGTGTCCAGTTGCGACATCACCGTGGTTCCCGGCCAAAAGGTCAGCCGCGGCGATCAGATCGGCATGTTCCACTTCGGCGGCTCCACCCATTGCCTGGTGTTCCAGCCGGGCGTCGAATTGGACTTCAAAGTCCCGGTGACCGATCAGCCGAACCTCGACGCCACCAATGTCGCGGTTAAGTCCAATCTGGCGTTTCTGCAGACCAAGAGCTGACGCCAATCCCGGAGCCAAACGGGGCGGCCCCTGTCGCGGCCCCGTTTGGCTTTAGCGAAGTTATTATTTATCAAGTATTTTACACGATTGATCTTTAAAAAAAGTAGGGAGATGACAGGCCGACGCAGGGGCTTGCAAGTTGCGCGTTTCAGGCGGATAGTTAAGCGTTGATATAAACTGTACGCTAACTTCCTGTCATTCCGCTTTATAGGCGATTTCTGATGCAAAGCGCGCCGAACGGCAAGCAAACATTGAGAAGGCACGCGCTTATTGCCTGCATAGCGTGGAGCGGCGTGGTTTTAGCCTCGCTGGCGTGGAGCTTGCGGCAGGATGAACGGCAAACCATGTCGCTGGCGCGCAAGGAGGCCGTCGCCAATTTCAACAAAGATCAAGCGCTTCGGCTTTGGGCGACCACGCACGGCGGGGTTTACGTCCCAGTCAGCGAAACCACGCCCCCCAGCCCCTATCTGGCCCATGTGCCGGAACGTGACGTGACGACGCCGTCGGGCCGACAACTGACGCTGCTCAATCCAAACTACATGGTGCGGCAGCTTCAAGAATATTATCAAGAGAAGTACGGCATCCGCGGCCATATCACGGGACTGGTGCTGCTACGGCCGGAAAACGTCGCCGACGCTTGGGAAACCCGCGCGCTGGAGGCTTTTTTGCGCGGTGAAAGCGAAGTGTCTGAAGTGGCGTCGCTCGACGGCCGGCCCTATTTGCGCTTGATGCGCCCGATGATTATGGAGGAGGGCTGTATTCCTTGCCACGGCCACCTAGGCTTTGAAGTCGGTCAGGTGCGCGGCGGCGTCGGGGTCGCCGTGCCGCTGGCGCCCTATCTGGAAGCGGGACGGGAACGGGCGTTCGCATTGTTCGGCGGTCATGGCGCGATTTGGTTGCTGGGATTGGGGCTGATCGGCGTCGGCGCCGGTCAGATCAACCGCCGATTGACTGAAACCCTGGTGGCGCAAGAGGAATTGCGCCAGCTCAATCAAGAGCTTGAGCGCCGGGTCGCCGTCCGCGCCGCCGCCCTGGCCGACGAGCAGAAACGCCTCAGCGTTATTGTTTCAACCGCGCCCTACGGCATCGTCACCAGCGATGAAACCGGGGTGGTCGAAAGCGCCAACGCCGCCGCCGCCGTCATCTTCGGTTATGACGCGCCGGAACAGATGGTCGGCCTGCCGCTGACCGCGTTGGTCCCGCCGCCGCACGCTGAGCGCCACGGGGACTATATCGCCGATTATCTGGCGGGCAAGCCGTCGCAGATCATCGGCGCCGGGCGGGAGGCGCCGGGCTTGCGGCGCGACGGCGTCGTCGTGCCGCTCCATATCGCCATCGGCGTGGCGAAACTGGAAAACCGCATGCTGTTCACCGCGGTGGTGCGCGACCGCACCGCCGACAAGCGGGCGCAAGCTGAACTGCTGGCCGCCAAGGAGCAGGCGGAAACCGCGCGCCGCCAAGCGGAAAGCGCCAATATGGCGAAGTCGCAATTCATCGCGTCGATGAGCCACGAACTGCGCACGCCGATCAACGCCGTGTTGGGCTTTGCGCAGTTGATGGAGCAAGGCGTCGCCGGCCCGATGAACGACAAACAGGCCGATTACGTCCGCATCATCCTGACCGCCGGCAATCATTTGCACCAACTTATCGTTGATATCCTCGACTTCTCGAAGATCGAAGCCGGCAAGCTGAGCCTGAGCCTGGAGGCGGTGTCGCTGCGCGAGGTGATGGAGGAAACCCTTAGCCTGCTGGCCCCGCTGGAGGAGCGTTTCGGCGTCACGGTGGAGGATCATATCGCCGTCGATTGCCCCGCGGTTCGCGCCGACTACGTCCGGGTCAAGCAGGTGCTGGTTAACCTGTGCGCCAATGCGGTCAAATACGCTGGCCGCGGCAGCAAGGTGGAAGTCGCCGCGATGATGCAAAGCGACGACATGGTTCGACTGACGGTGACGGACAACGGCCGCGGCATCCCGGCGGAAAAACTCGCCGACATCTTCCAGCCGTTCTGTCGCGCCGGGGCGGAAGCGGGCGACATCGAAGGCGCCGGGCTGGGCCTGACCATCACCCGGCGGCTGGTGGAGATGATGAACGGGCGGATCTCGGTCTTCAGCCGCCCCGGCGAAGGCGCCGCATTCACGGTCGAGTTGCCGGCGGCCAAGGAAACCGACCGCCGACGGGAGGAGACGGCGCCGCAACCGGCCGAAGCCGGCCGCCTAGCGCAAGGCCAGTGGACCATCCTTTACATTGAAGACAATCCGCTGAACGTGGAATTGCTGCGGGAAATGCTGGCGCCTTATCCCAACATCCGCTTTAGCGCCGCCGCCAACGCCGAATCCGGTTTGGCGCTGGCGTTTCAAGAGCCGCCCGACCTCGTGTTGATGGACATAAACCTTCCCGGCATGGATGGCTTTGCGGCGCTGGAGCAACTGCAAGCCGACCCGCGCACGACGCGGACGCCGGTGGTGGCGCTGTCGGCCACCGCCATGCCGGAAGACGTGCGGCGCGGCATGCGCGCCGGCTTCGTATGTTACTTGGTAAAGCCGCTGGATGTCGCCCGCACGCTGGAGGCGATCAATCTGGCGCTGTCTTGGAACGAGTGATACTAACCTCCCTAAATATTAACCTTTGTCACCCCCGCGAAGGCGGGGGTCCACCTTATGAAAAGCGTTGCTGAAAAGGTGGATTCCCGCCTTCGCGGGAATGACGGTGAAGGGGCATTATTAAGGGAGAATGGTGTAACAGAAAAGGCCGTCAGATCGACCGATTACCCTGCTCGGCCACGGCGTGAATGGCGAAGGTCGTCGCCTTGCGCCCCATTTCCACCACCACCACCCCCAGCAGCACAGCCGCCGCCGCCAGCAACACGCGGGCGACGTCGCGCCGTTTGCGGCGCTGGCTCATGTGGCGCTGATGGGTTTCCCGCAACAGGCGCATACGAACCGACTCGTGGCGCCGCGCGATTTTTTCTTCAACCCAGGCCCCGCCCATAACCGCATCCGACATGACCAATCTCCGCTCCGATCAAAGTCGCAGCGAATCTATATCTAATTTTAGATAAATGAACGGTTAATGCGATTTTGTGCTAATCGGCAAAATTTCCGGCTTACCGCGTCCCGCCGCCCATCGCCGCCATCAACGCCGGGTTGGCGACGATGCCCAGCAAGGAGATTTGCGTGGTGAGCGGCATTTCACCGCGACCGGCGGCGGCGATGATCTCCGGCAGCGTCAACAGCTCGATGCGGGTGTCTTCCAAATCGCCGGAATCGGGCTCCGCCACCTTACGGCAGCCGGTGGCGCGGAACATATGCGCGGTGGCCCCGCCGGCGTTGGCGTTGGTGGCGAAGGAGCCGAGACTTATCCACGCCGACGCGATGTAGCCGGTTTCCTCCAGCAACTCGCGGCGCGCGCAGGAAACCGGGCTTTCTTCCGCCCGGTCGATATGACCGCCGGGAAACACTAGGCATTCGCGCCGCGGGCCGTGGCGGTATTGCCGCAAGCAAACCACCTTGCCGTCTGCGGTTTCAGGGTAAATGCAAACAAAGCTGGGTTGCTCCAGCTTTACGAACTCCTCCACCTCGCGACCGTCAGGCAGGCGCAGCTTTTCCGTACGCACGGTGAGCCAAGGCGCGATGGTCAGGCGCTCCTCGCTGGACAGAACTTCCCAAGCGCAAGATTCGGCGGAGGTGGCGTTCATCGGCGGCTTCTCGCTTTTTTCGTCTTTAGGGGCGGCGCTAAAAGCTCATAGCGCCGCCGTCGCCGCCGCGCCATAGCTATTGTCAATCCGCGCGCGGCTGACGACGACCGGCGCGCCTTGACCAAGGGCCGGGAAAGGCCGATGCTGTTTTGGTGATCGCCCGCATTCGCCTGACCACCACGCCGGGAACCACGCCATGGAATGGGAAACGCCCCTCAACGTCGCCTTCGCCGCCACTGGCCTTGCGGTCGGCGTCGTGGTGTTGTGGGCCTTCGGCCATCTGCGTTTGATCTTTCAGCGACAGACGGAAAAGCAGCTTCAGCATGTGCGTCGGCTGATGGAAACGATCGAAAAGCAGCAAAGCCAGATCGAACAGTTGCACGCCGCCGTGAAGGCGCTGTCGGAGCAAAGCGGCAAGCTGACCCGCGTGGTGTCCGGCATGGTCGAACGCAACGGCGGCGGCGACGGCGACGCGGCGGACGACTCCCGCCGACTGCTCCACTAAAACTCGCGACAATCATGAACCTGACTGATATTCCGGGCGCCGGCCCAGACGCCAGCGGCGCCGAAGCCGGCCGCGACCATTGG
>CALGOL010000286.1 GCA_937960755.1 uncultured Azospirillum sp. | reverse complement strand
ACGAGATTACAAGGTGACTGGAGTTCAGACGTGTGCTCTTCCGATCTCGGGGTTGCGGCTTTGCTGGCGCATCCTGGCGCTGTTGCGGCTTGCCGGGGCCGCGCTTGTCGCCTTGCCCCGTCGCCGGCCGGTTCTGCTGCGGGGCCGGCTTGTCCGCCAGTCGCATGGTCAAAGAGATGCGCTTGCGCGGAATATCCACTTCCTGCACCCGCACCTTCACCACGTCGCCGGCTTTCACCACCTCGTGCGGGTCTTTAACAAAGCGGTCGGCGAGCTGGCTGACATGCACCAGCCCGTCTTGATGAACGCCGATGTCGACGAAAGCGCCGAAGGCGGCGACGTTGGTCACCACCCCTTCCAGCAGCATGCCAGGCTGAAGGTCCTTCATTTCCGCCACGCCCTCTTTAAAGGTCGCGGTCTTGAACTCGGGCCGCGGGTCGCGACCGGGCTTTTCCAATTCCTTCAGGATGTCGCCCACCGTCGGCGCGCCGAAGCGCTCGTCGGTGAAGGCTTCGACGTCGAGCGCGCGCAAGAAGCGGGCGTCGCCGATCAGGCTGCCCAACTGCCGGCCGGTCTTTTTCAAGATGCGCTCGACCACCGGATAGGCTTCCGGGTGGACCGACGAGCCGTCCAGCGGGTTGTCGCCGTCTTGAATGCGCAGGAAGCCGGCGGCCTGCTCAAACGCCTTCGGCCCCAGCCGCGGCACCTCCAGCAATTGCTTGCGGCTTTTGAATGCGCCGTTCGCGTCGCGGAACGCCACCACGTTGCGCGCCACCGTCTCGCTCAAGCCCGACACCCGCGCCAGCAGCGGCACGGAAGCGGTGTTGAGATCGACGCCCACCGCGTTCACGCAGTCTTCCACCACCGCATCCAGCGAGCGGGCCAGCTTGCCCGGCGTCACGTCGTGCTGATATTGGCCGACGCCGATGGATTTGGGGTCGATCTTCACCAGTTCGGCCAGCGGATCTTGCAGCCGCCGGGCGATGGAGACCGCGCCGCGCAGCGACACATCCAATTTGGGGAATTCCGCCGCCGCCAGTTCGGACGCCGAATAGACCGAGGCGCCGGCCTCCGACACCATCGCCTTCGACAGCGGCAGTTCCGGGTGGCGCTTCATCAGGTCGGCGACAAGCTGATCGGTTTCGCGGCTGGCGGTGCCGTTGCCCACCCCGACCAGCGCCACGCCATGCTTGCGGCACAGGGCGGCCAGCGTCGCAATCGCGCCGTCCCAATCGTTTTTCGGCTGGAGCGGATAGACGGTGGCGGTGTCGAGCAGCTTGCCGGTGTCGTCCACCACCGCCGCCTTGACGCCGGTGCGGATGCCGGGGTCGAGCCCCAGCACTGTGCGCCGGCCGGCGGGGGCGGCTAACAGCAGATCGTGCAGATTGCGGGCGAAGACGCGGATGGCTTCCTCCTCCGCCCGTTCGCGCAGATCGCTCATCAAATCGGTTTCGACGTGCGGCCCGATTTTCAGTTTCCACGTCCAGCGCGCCACGTCGGACAGCCATTTGTCGGCCGGGCGGCCTTCGTTGCGAATGCCGGCGTGCGCGGCGACGATGGTTTCGGCGGGGTGGGGCTGGCCTTCCTCGACCGGCAGATCAAGCCGGATGTCCAGCACGCCTTGCGCCCGGCCGCGCAACAGCGCCAGCACCCGGTGCGACGGCATGGCGCGCCACGGTTCGGCGTGGTCGAAATAGTCGGAGAACTTGGCCCCTTCGGCGCGCTTTTCTTCAATCACCTTGGCGGCGACGACGCCTTCATCCTTCATCTTGTCGCGCAAGCGGCCGACCAGCGCGGCGTCTTCGCCGAACTTCTCCACCAAGATATGCCGAGCGCCGTCGAGGGCGGCTTTGACGTCGGCCACACCTTTGCCTTCGTCGACATATTCCGCCGCGACCGTTTCAGGCGACAGGGCGGGGTTTTCCAGCAAGGCGAGGGCGAGCGGCTCCAACCCGGCCTCGCGGGCGATGGAGGCTTTGGTGCGGCGCTTTTGCTTATAGGGGAGGTAGAGATCCTCCAGCCGGGTTTTGGTGTCGGCGGCCTTAATGTCGGCGGCCAGTTCGGGGGTGAGCTTGCCCTGTTCGTCGATGGCGGACAGGATGGCGGCGCGGCGCTCCTCCATGTCGCGCAGGTAGGAGAGGCGCTCCTCCAGCGTGCGCAACTGGGTGTCGTCGAGCCCGCCGGTGGCTTCCTTGCGGTAACGGGCAATGAAGGGGACGGTGGAGCCTTCGTCGAGCAGGCCGACCGCGGCGGCGACCTGTTGGTCGCGCGCGCCCAGTTCACGGGCGATGCGGGCGATGATCGCGGTTTGGCTGGCGGCGTCGGCGGTCATGGGTAAGGCTCCTGGCTTCGCTGTCCGACCCTATCGGGGCGGATAGCGGTCGGGGCGGTTGCTATAGCCGGTTGGCGCGGCGGTTTCCAGACCGCTCGCCAGACCAGGGCGGCGACGCCAAAAAAACCGGGAAATGGCGCTTTTCGGGCGTTGCGTTTGCGAAAAGGCGCCGCTATAGTCCGCGCCCTGACCCGAGGCGACACGGCCCCCAGCCATCGCCGATTATCAACGGGTTAGCGCCAAGTGTCGGAGCGTAGCGCAGCCTGGTAGCGCATCAGACTGGGGGTCTGGGGGTCGCAGGTTCAAATCCTGTCGCTCCGACCATTTTTCCTTATTAGTATTCAATCGGTTAGCGGTGATGGCGAGCAACCTGCCGAACGCCGCCGCCCTGCCTCAGCAATCACCCAGCAATCACCGTGCGGAAATTGCCGGGCTGCTTGTGCGGAAGGCGCGACCGAGCCGACGCATCGGCTCATCCACTTGGTCACGTTGCCATAAGCGCCGATAGCGCCATTAGGACCGGTTGGTTCGGTAAGCGAGATGGTGTTCGCTCATCACTTCCCCTCGAACAGGAGCGGATTGACGAGATAGTCTTGCCGCCGTCGCCCGGTCGAGCCGCCAGCCCGAGAAAAATCCGGTCGTAACCATCCGGCATCCACGAGATGTTCTAGAGCGGCGCCGACCTTCCCCGCGTCCTTAAGCCCCGGCAGGCCGGCTTGCCGTCGGAATTCACGCCCGTTGATCTGTTCCGGGCGCTGATCCAGCAGCCGGCGAGCGACGATTGCAGCGTGACGCTCCGCCTCCGGTGCGCAAGCGTCTCCGTAGACCGTTTCCGCCATCGGCAAAAAATAGTCGTCAACCATTGTAATCGCCCGTCGAGTGGCGTCCAAACCGATCTGATCCGGGGGCGTCGCTGGCGGGCCGCAAGCGCACCAGCACAGGTGCTCCAACACCAGGGCGATTCGCAGCGCCAGACCAGGCGCTTTGCCGAACACGCCGCCCAACGGCCCCGGCGGGATGCGCGCGTCGTGCCCGGTCCACCACGTTTCAAAAAAAGTTCTCGCCTCCTCGGACAGGCTGCACACCACCGGCTCGTTGCCGTCTCCGTCGCTTCGCGCCCACGAAAGCGCCGACAACTTTCGTAGCGCCTGTGATACCGGTTCGCCTATGAAACGACCTTTTGAATCCAGGGTTGGAAGCACAGGGAT
>CALGOL010000285.1 GCA_937960755.1 uncultured Azospirillum sp. | reverse complement strand
CGACCACCGAGATCTACCCTCTTTCCCTACACGACGCTCTTCCGATCTCAGCTTGAAGCCGGCGGGGGGCGTCGCGTCAGCTTTGCGGCGATAGGCCAGATGCGCCGCCGGCTCCTCCAGCGCCGCCGGGACGCTGATCGCCATGCGCAACACGGCGCCGGGCGGGGCCAGGGTGTAGGCGGCCACCCAATCGATGAAGGCGCGCAAATCGTCGCCCAACGGCGGGGCGGGCAGGCGGCGGATGACGGTTTTCAGCTTGCGCGGGCTCACCTTGGCCGGCGCCGTCCCCCAGACCACGCCGATCACCGCGCGCGCGCCCAAGGGAAACTCCGCCACGTCGCCGGGGGCGAGATCCATGCCGACGGGAACGCGATAGTCGTACGCTTCGCCCAACGGCAAGGGAAGCAGCGCCTGCGCCGTGGCCCCGCCCGCGGGACTTTGGTCGGTCGGCGTGGCGGCGGGCGCGCCGAACAAATCGGGGGCGGTTCTAGGGTTGTTGACGCGGGCCATTTGGTTTAGGCAGAAAAGCGATTGACGGGGGCGGGCCGAAACGCCCCCCTTGTTCTGTCACCTTCCGCATCCGCCGTCGAGCAGGGATCGTTGCGCCATGAAATTCTTCGTTGACACCGCCGACATCGCTGAAATCCGCGATCTCGCCGACACTGGTCTGCTGGACGGCGTCACCACCAACCCGTCGCTGGTGGCCAAGTCGGGCCGCGGCTTTCTCGAGTTGGTGAAGGAAATCTGCGACGTGGTGGAAGGCCCGGTCAGCGCCGAGGTCGCCTCCACCGACTATCCGACCATGATGCAAGAAGGTTTGAAGCTGGCGAAGATCGCCCCCAACGTCGCGGTCAAGGTGCCGCTGACCCCGGCGGGGCTGAAGGTCTGCAAGGCGCTGTCGTCGGAAGGGACGCAAGTCAACGTCACGCTGTGCTTCTCCGCCGCGCAAGCCATCCTGGCGGCCAAGGCGGGCGCGTCGTTCGTGTCGCCCTTCGTCGGCCGGCTGGACGACATCGGCCAGGACGGGCTTGACCTGATCGCCGACATCGTGACGATTTACTCCAACTATCCGGCGTTCAAGACCGAAGTGCTGGTGGCCTCCATCCGCAACCCGCTCCATATCGTCAAGCCGGCGCTGATGGGCGCCCATGTCGTCACGGCGCCGCCGGCGGTGCTGCGCCAGTTGTTCAACCATCCCCTGACCGACAAGGGGTTGGCGCAATTCGTTGAAGACTGGAAGAAGACCGGCCAGTCGATCCTGTAGCATCAACAGCCGGGCGTTTTTGGGCCCTATGGGGCTCGCTGGAACGCCGGCCCGGATCAGGGACCACGGATCATGGCGCGCAGCATCGCCGCTTTTCTCGCCTTGTTCATCGTGGCGCTTCCCGCCGCGGGGTTTGCCGACGCGAACGGTTGGGCCGCGCTGACCAAAGGCGGGGCGGTGGCGATTCTGCGGCACGCGCAAACGGTCCCTGGAATCGGCGACCCGCCGGGCTTTCGCCTCGACGACTGCGCCACCCAGCGCAACCTGTCGGAAGAGGGGCGCGCCCAAGCCCGCGCGCTGGGGGAAGCCTTTCGAGCGCGCAAGGCGCCGGTGGACAAGGTGCTGACCAGCGCTTGGTGCCGGTCGCGGGACACGGCGGTTCTGCTGGAGCTGGGCCCGGTGTCGGTTGAGCCGGCGCTTAATTCCTTCTTTGGCGGCCAGGGGGATGAAAGGGCGCAAACAGCCGCGCTGCGGCGCATCGTCGCCGGCTGGAAAGGCCCCGGCAACCTTGTTTTGGTGACCCATCAGGTTAACATGACGGCGCTGACCGGCGTCTTTCCCAGCCAGGGGGAAACCTTCGTGCTGGTTCCGGCGCCGGATGGTTTTCAATTGGCCGGCCGTATCGCCGCGCCTTGATTGGGCCGCGCTTATCGTCGGCCCACGGCATTAACCAACGCTAACGCCAGGGAGATTTGGGATACGGCATGGTCAGCGAAGCGGAAAACCTCGCCGCCGGCGCCCACCGCGTCACCGCCGACGATGTTTGCGCCTATTTGCGCGACCATCCCGATTTCCTCGCCCGCCACGCCGAGGTCATCGCCTATCAAGCGCCGCCGTCGCCCGATCGGGGCGCCGGGGTGATCGACCTGCAAAGCTTTATGGTCGAGCGCTTGCGCGGCGAGGTTAATCGGCTGAAGGAACAGCAGCGGGAACTGATCGGCACGACGCGGGCCAACATGAACAGTCAAAACCGCATTCACGCGGCGGTGCTGTTCATGTTGGACGCGCAAAGCTTCGAGCAGTTGATCCAGACCGTGACATCGGATCTCGCGGTGCTGCTCGACCTCGACGCCGTCAGTCTCGTCATCGAATCCGACGAGGCGGAACGGCCGGAGGTGGCGCAGTCCGGCGTGCGCATCGCCCCGCCTGGAAGGGTCGACGCTTGGCTGGAAGGCCGCGACGCGGTGTTGCGCGCCGACATTTACGGCCACCCGGAAATCTACGGCGCCCAGGCCGAATTCATTCGGTCGGAGGCGATGGTGCGGCTGCAAGTCTCGTCCATCGCGCCGCCAGGGCTGCTGGCCTTCGGCAGTCGTGAACCGGATTCCTTTCACCCCGGTCAGGCCACCGAACTGGTGACCTTTCTCGCTCGCGTCACCGAAAGGGTGCTGCGCTCATGGCTGGACCTGCCGATTTAGACCAGGCGCTAAAGGAGGACGACGGCGAAGCGGCGCCGGCGCTGGCCTTTCGCTGCCGCGCGGACGCCGCTGAGGCGCTGACCGCCTGGGTGCGGCATTTGCAGTTGGAGCGCCGGCTGTCGCCGCACACCGTCACGGGTTACGTCGCCGACGTCGCCGCCTTCACCGGCTTTCTGAACGATTATCACGCTTCGGCGCCGGGCTTGCGGACGCTGGCCGACCTCAAGCCGGCTGATTTTCGCGCCTGGCTGTCGTTTCTGGCGCGGGAAGGGCTGATCGGCGCGTCGCGCGCCCGCGCATTGTCGGCGGTGCGCAATCTTTATAAGTGGCTGGACCGTGACGGCCGGCTGCACAACCCTGCCATCGCCGTGCTGACCACGCCCAAGGTGAAAAAGCCCTTGCCCCGCCCGCTGACCGTCGCCGACGCCGGAACCCTGCTGGAAATGGCGGAGGCGGCGGAGGACGCCCCATGGATGGGCTTGCGCGACCGCGCGTTATTCACCGTGCTGTATGGCTGCGGCCTGCGCATTTCCGAAGCCTTGGGGCTGTCGCGCGCCCAGGCCCCGGTGGGGGATAGCCTGCGGGTCATCGGCAAAGGGCGCAAGGAACGGGAGGTGCCGGTGCTGCCGGCGGTGGCGGCGGCGGTGCGGGCTTATGTCGAGGCTTGTCCGTTCGCCAGCGACGCGGACGCGCCGCTGTTCGTCGGCGCGCGCGGCGGCCGGCTCAACCCGTCAATCGCGCAAAAAAACATGCGCCGGGTGCGCCATATGATGGGGCTGCCCGACACCGCGACGCCGCACGCGCTGCGCCACAGCTTCGCCACCCATCTGCTGGGGGCGGGCGGCGATTTGCGCGCCATTCAAGAATTACTGGGACATGCGTCGCTATCGTCGACGCAAGTTTACGCCGACGTCGACACCGACAAGCTGTTCGCGGTTTACGACGCCGCCCACCCGCGGGCCAAGGGGTAGCTCTCTCAAACAGACAGCCGCGCTTGATCGCGGCCGGCGCTTTTCGCCTGATAAAGCGCGGCGTCCGCCCTTTGCAGCAGATCGTCCATGTCGTCGTCGGGGCGCAGTTCGGCGGCGCCGGCGCTGAAGGTGTGGGAGCGCCCGGTGTGAAAGTCATGCGCCCGCGCCGCGGCGCAAATCCGCTCCGCCACGCGCAACGCCTCCGGCCCGGCGGTTTCCGGGCAGAAAATCAAAAACTCCTCGCCGCCCCAGCGGCCGACGACGTCGGTGGTTCTGGTGCTGGAGCGCAGCAACGCGGCGCATGCCGCCAGCACCCGGTCGCCGGCCAAATGCCCCATTTCGTCGTTCACCAGTTTGAAATGGTCGATATCGAGCAGAATCACCGAAAAAGCCCGTCCATACCGTTTGGCGCGCTCGATTTCTTCGGCAAAGCGCCGATCCAGCGTGGCGCGGTTGAGCAGCCGCGTCAGGTTGTCGGTTTCCGACGCCCAGCGCAGTTGGGCGTTGACTTTTTTAAGCTTTAATCCCCAAGCCAGACTGGTGACGAGGAACACCGAGAAAAGGATGGCGACATTGCGCAGCGGACCGTAATCCACTGCGGTCTGCACATTGATGGACACATGGCGGTTGGCGATTTCACGGCGCTCTTGCGGCGTCACCATGACGACGCCGCGGTTCAGCGCGTCGCGCAACGCCGGATTTTCTTTGCGCACGCCCACCCGCAGGCGATTTTCATAGCCCGGCACCTGTCCGGCGATTTTTAGATTGAACCAGCCTTCCTTTTTGATGGTGTAGACCGCAACCGTCATCGACCGGATGGTGAGATCGGCGCGTCGGTCCGAGACCATGGCGAAGGCTTCCGATTCGCTATCAGCGACGACGACCCGCAGGTTTGGGTAGTCGCGCCGCACCCGTTCTTCAATTGAGGTGCCCTTGGGCAAGGCGATCACCCGTCCAGACAACTCGGCTAGATCGGAAACGTAAGCGTGTTCTTCGCGGGTGATGACGACGTTGGGATCGGTGAAGATCGGATCGGTGAAGATCAGCCATTCGTCGCGCTTGGGCGTCTGATTAAGGAAGCTGAGCATGTCGCAGTCGCCGCGTTTGGAGGCGGCGACGCTCTCGTCCCAATCCTTGGCGCGAATCAGTTTCAACCCCACGCCGGCCCGTTCCGCCGCCAGACGCAGCAGGTCGGCGGCGATGCCCTCATGCTCACCATTTTGGTTGATGATTTCGTAGGGTGGCCAGTCGGGATCGACGCAAAACGTCGCCGAGAAACCGCTGTCAGCTCGACTTGGGGCGATAAACAAAAAAATAGAACAAATAAATAGAAAGACAATCAGGCAGGCGCTTCTTAGGGAGGGGCAACCCATATCGCGACCAATCATTGCTCTGAATTACGCTAATTTTTATAATTTACTGAACTCAGTATGCCTGGTTCCGCACAAATGGCAAGGATTGTCGTGGCGCAGCCGAGTGTTGTTTGCGGGTCAGATCGCCGCGGCGCTGCATTTAAAGTGAGGGATCGGCGCGCTGTCTTCGCGGCGCAGCAGCGCTTCCGCCTCGGTCGCCGGCAGGGGCGGCGCGAAGTGGTAGCCCTGGGCGTAACGGCACATGACGTCGCGGAGAAACGACGCCTCCTCCTCCCGCTCAACGCCTTCCGCCACCACGTGCATGCCCAAAATAGCGGCCAGCGTGGTGATGACCTGCACGATGGCGGCGTTGCTTTCGCCGGTGGAAATCGCCTGGACGAAGCTTTTATCCACCTTCAAAGTGTGGGCCGGCAGTTTGTGCAGATAGGACAATGACGAATAGCCGGTGCCGAAATCATCAATCGACCAGTCGACGCCGATTTCCCGCAACTCCTCCATGATGGCGCGAGAACGGGTCGGATCCTGCATCAGCAGGCTTTCGGTGATCTCCAGCTTCAATCCGTCAGCGGTCAGGTGAGAATCCGCCAGCGCTTCGCGCACGCGATCAGGCAGATTATCGTGCGAGAACTGGCGAAACGACACGTTGACGGCGACGAATAGTGGTTGAGGTCGCGGGTGACGGATGCGCCATTCTTGAATCTGCCGCGTCGCTTCCTGCAACGCCCAGCGCCCCATCGGTATGATGAGCCCGGTGTCTTCGGCCAACGGAATGAAATCCAGCGGCGGCACCAGTCCGCGTTGAGGATGCCGCCAGCGCATCAACGCCTCGAACCCGGCGATGCGGCCGTCATTCACCGCGATGATCGGCTGATAGTATAGCTCGAGCTGTCCTTGCTCCAGCGCCGCCCGCAGGTCGATTTCTGTGCGCATGTTCGCCATGGCTTTTTGTCGCAGCGAGCGGTCAAAGATGTCGATGCGCCCGCGCCCGGCCTGCTTGGCGCGGTAAACCGCCAGCCCGGCGTCGCGCAGCATGTCGTCGGCCCGTTCATAGGCGCGATCATAAACCGCGACGCCGACGCAGCAGCTCAAGGTCAAGGTCTGCCCGTCCAGGCTGATTGGGCGGGCCACTTCTTCCGACATCCGCATGGCGAACGACGTCGCCTCTTCAGCGCCGTTGACGTCGTAAATCACAAAGCAGAATTCGTCGGCCGACAGTCGCCCCAACGTGTCGCCGTTGCGCCGCACCCGGTCCAACCGCTGGGCGATGGTTTTCAACGCCGCGTCGCCATGCCGGGCGCCCAGCGCGTCGTTGATCTGTTTAAAGCGGTCCAGGTCCACCACCGCCACGGCGAAGCCGTCGCCCGGCGGACGATGGGCGCGGGCCAGCGCCAGCCCGATTCGGTCCAACAGTAGGTTCCGAGTCGGCAGGCCGGTCAGCGCATCGTGCATGCCGCCATAGGCGAATTGCCGCTCCATGCGTTTGCGGGCGCTGACGTCGACCACGACGCCGACCAGCGCCAGCGGGCGGCCTATATCGTCGCGCGTGGCGGCGCCGCGCACATGCGTCCACGTCTCGTCTTCGCCGCCGGTGAGGGCGGCGAGCCGAATCTCGCAGTCGATGGCCGGTCGTTCGCCCGACAAGTGCAGTCGGATCGCGGCTTGAAAACCCGATAAATCGTCGGGATGTATGCGGCTGAGCCAAGCGTTGGGATCGCCCGCGTCTTCATGGGGCGCAACGCCGACGATGTCGCGAAAGCGCGCGCAGCACGCCAAGCGGTCGGCGGCCAAATCCCAATCCCAAGCGCCTTGACGGGCTCCCCACAGCGCCAGTTCGAATCGCGGCGGCGGCGTCTCGTTGCTATGACTGGCGGCGGAGTCCGCGTCTGCGCCATTATCGGCGTTGATGTCCATGATGGTGTCGCCGGTTCGCCCGCTTGTCTCATATCCGATGCGACGGGTGTTTCGCCATCGCTTGTGAACATATTGGTGGCATTCGAAACTTTTTGAAAGCATTTCGTTATGGAGTGGAGCGACGACGCCGTTGTTTTGTCCGCCCGCGCCTATGGCGAGACGGCGGCGCTTGT
>CALGOL010000284.1 GCA_937960755.1 uncultured Azospirillum sp. | reverse complement strand
CCAGCGCGCGGGCCAGCGGATGCTTGCTGGCGGCGGCCAGCGAAGCCGCCAATTCCAGCGCCCGCTCGTCCAGCCCGTCCAGCAGCGGCGTCGGCTTACCTTCGGTCAGCGTGCCGGTCTTATCGAAAGCGACGGCGTCCACCTCCGCCAGCCGCTCCAGCGCGGTGGCGCTTTTCAGCAGCACGCCGCGGCGCATCAGCCGGCCCGAAGCGATCACCTGCACCACCGGCACCGCCAAACCCAAGGCGCACGGGCAAGTGATAATCAGCACCGCCACCGCGTTCATGAGGGCGTCTTGCCAAATCGCCTCGCCCAGCCACAGCCAGCCGATGAAAGTGGTAAGGGCGGCGAGATGCACGACGGGGGCGTAATAGCGCGACACCCGGTCGGCGATGGCGACATAGCGGGCGCGGCCCTGCTCCGCCACTTCCATCAGCCGGACGATTTCCGCCAGCAGCGTGCCCTCGCCCACCGCCGTCGCGCGCACCCGCAAGGGGGCCGACAGGTTGAGCGCCCCGGCGAACACCCGTTCCCCCGGCTTGGCGGCGACCGGCACCGTCTCCCCGGTTATCAGCGAAGCGTCGAGGTCCGACACGCCGTCGATCACCGCGCCGTCCACCGGAACCCGGTCGCCCGCCGCCACCAAAGCGACATCGCCGACCGCGACCTGTTCCGGCCGCACCACCCGCACCCGGCCGTCGTCGTCGATCAGCGTGACCGAGACGGCGGCGAGGCCCAAAAGCTGTTCAGCCGCCGAGCGCGCCCGGCCGCGGGCGCGGCGGTCGAGGTAGCGGCCGATCAGCAGGAAAAACAGCAGCATGGTGGCGCCGTCGAAATAGGCGTGCAGGCCGCTGTTGGCGGTCTCAAACACGCTCATCCCGGCGGCCAACGTCACGCCGACGCAAATCGGCACATCCATATTGGTGCGGCCGACCCGCAGCGCCGACCACGCCGAGCGGGCGAACGGCCGCACGGCGTAAGCGATGGCGGGCAGACAAATCAGCGCCGACAGCCAATGCATCAAATCACGGGTCGCCGTGCCCATGCCTTGGCTGTAGCCGGCCCACACCGACACCGACAGCAGCATGACGTTGGCGGCGGCGAAGCCCGCAACGCCCATGGCGCGCAGCAGTTCTTTTTCTTCCGCCTGGTGGGCGCTGGCCAGCCGCTCCGGGTCGTAAGGCACGACGCGGTAACCCAGTCGCGCCGGCACGCCGGCCACCGCGTTGGCGTCGGTCGCCGCCGGGTCCCAGGCGACTGTCAAGCGGCGGGTGGTCATGTTGAGCCGGGCCTGCCGGACGCCGGGCAAACGGGCGAGCGCGCTTTCAATCAGCCAGACGCAGGCCGCGCAGTGCAGCCCGTCCACCATCAAATGCAGCCGGTCGGACCCGTCGGGGTCGCGGCGGACATGGGCGGTGCAGTCGGCTTCCCCGGCCCCGTCGTCGGGGCGGGTCGGCCGCTGTTCGGGGTCGACGCAGCGGCGCTCGTAATAGCGCTCCAGCCCCATTTCGCGGACGAGATCGTAAGCGGCGGCGCAACCCGAACAGCAGAAGCCGCCGACGGCGCGAACCCCCAGCGGCTGGCCGCAATGGCGGCAATGGTTCGGGTCCGCGACGTCGTCGGCCAAAGCCGGCGCCGGCGCGGCGGAAACGGCGGACATGCCTAGTTCACCCAGATGCGCTTGACTTCCTGATAGTCGCCGGTGGCGTGAACCACGCTGAGCTTCAGATCCCACACCCCCGGCAAGGGAAAGACCGGTTCGGCGGCGAGACGGCCTTCGCCGAGATAGGATAGCTCGATGTCGAAATCATGGCCGGCGGTCACTGGACGCACCGCCCGCAGCGTCGCCGTTGCCTCGCGCAATAGGTTGCCTTCCTTATCGCGCAGATTGAGCGACACCCGGCCCTTCAGCGGTTCGGGCGACACGAAGTCCAACCCGACCTTCCAGCCGCGCTCGGTCTGCGCCCGCTGGCCTTCAAGGGCGGCGTTATACTTGATGCCCTTGATGTAGTGATTTTCCGTCTCCACCCCGGAAAAGGTGGTGACGGCGAAGTAGATCATCACGCCGTTAACCGCGACGACGAACAAAAAGGCGCCGAAGAAGGCGTAAGGAATCCACAGGCTTTTGCGTTCAGGCTCACCGCCGGGCGCGGCGTTGGGTCGACTTTGCATGGACATGTCGCGACATGGCTCCCGTCAAAAAAACGCCGCCTCTCCCGGCGGCGCTGGGGCGTTGCGGACGCCGACGAGCAGATGGACACCGTTCGTCGGCGTTTAAACACCGCCGGCGCAAAAACACTGCCGCGTTTTTGCGCCGGGCGAAGGCTTATCAGTTCGCCGGCCCCATGAACACTGTTTCGTAAACCGCCCGCTCGCCGTCCTTCGCCACCAGTTGGAAGCGGAATGGGACCGACGACGTCTTGACCTCCCCGGCGGCGGCGGTCGCCAGCACGCGGTAGGTCGCCACGGTGTCCGGATCAGCCGACAAGCGCACCGACGGGGCCGGGTTTTCATGGCTGCCGCCGGCGATGGACAGCGCCGCGCCGTTGACGCCGATGGCGGTCAACTCGTACTCGCGCTTTTCGCGCGTCATGTTGGAGATTTTGAAGGTGTAGGCGTTGCGCACCGCGCCATCGGACAACGTGACGTACAGGGGCGCGCGGTCGCGCAAGACGGAAACCTTGGTTCCCGGCCGCAGCACCAGCCCGGCGACCATCGCGCCGATAATCCCAAACAGGATAGTGGAATAAATGATCGTGCGCGGGCGGAACAGGTGATAGGTCGCTTTTTTGCCGGTATCGGCTAGCGAGATCTGATTGGTCTGGGTGTCGAACTTAATCAGGCCGCGCGGACGGCCGATGCGGTCCATGATGTCGTCGCAGGCGTCGATGCATAGACCGCAGCCGATACAGCCGACCTGCAAGCCGTCGCGAATGTCGACGCCGGTGGGACACGCTTGGTAGCAGGCGTTGCAGTCGATGCAATCGCCGCCGCCCGCCGCCTTGCGTTCATCCCAGGTCTGCGACTTGCGCAACGGCGCGCGTCCTTCGCCGCGCCAGTCCTGATAGGTGACGATCAGGCTTTCCTCGTCGATCATCGCGACTTGGAAGCGCGGCCAAGGGCACATGTAGATGCAGACCTGTTCGCGAGCGAAACCGGCCAGCGAATATGTCGTCAGCGTGAACAGCAAGATGAACCACAAGGCGGTTTCCGACGCCTGCAAGTTCAGCAGATCATGCATGAAGGTGGGGGCGTCGACGAAATAGAAGATCCAAGCGCCGCCGGTGGCCACTGAAATCAACAGCCAGATGGCGTTCTTCAGCGTTTTTTTCCAGATTTTACGCAGCGTGTTGGGAGCGTTGTCGAGGCGGATGCGCTCGGTGCGCTCGCCTTCCACCAGCCGTTCGACCCAGACGAACAGGTCGGTCCACACCGTCTGCGGGCAGGCGTAGCCGCACCAGATGCGCCCGGCCAGCGAGGTGGCGAGGAACAACCCCACCGCCGCCAAAATCAGCGCGCCGGTCAGATAGTAAATCTGCTGCGGCCAAAGTTCGATGAAGAACAGATAGAAACGCTGGGTTTCCAGATCGAGCAAAACCGCCTGATTCGGCACGCCGGGGCCGCGGTCCCAGCGAATCCACGGCAAGATATAGTAGATGCCGAGGAACAGAATGAGAAGACCCCATTTCAGCCGGCGGAAATAGCCGCTGACTTTCTTCGGGTAGACTTTCTCATGCTTTGCGAACAACGTTTCCGGCTTTTTTCCTGCCGAAGGCGCCGTCGGGGGGGCTGCCGTGCTCATGACCCTCGCCTTGTCGTGGCTTGCTTCATCTTAAGAGCGCCGCGGCCAGCGCCGCAGCGCGGCGACTATGCCGCGTTTAGGTTAAACTTCATTGCGTTGAATCAATGGCCTTCAGCGACGATTCAGCGCACAAACCATCTGTGGGGACCGCGACGCCCCACCGCGCGGGGAAGGAATAGCAAAAATGGCGTCGTTGTCGGAAGCGCTGTCGGTCGGATTAGACCATTATTTCGCCAATCGTAAGGCGGAAGCGGAAATTATCTTCGGCCGCATCCTCGACGACGCCGCCAAGCGCCAGCGCCCGCACCTGTTCCGCCGTCATGCCGGCGTCGAACAGCGACCGCAAGGAAGCGGCGCCGTCGCGTTTCGACAGCCGCTCGCCGGCGGCGTTGGTCAATAACGGGTGATGCGCCCATTGCGGGACGTCGAGCCCGAGCAACGCCTGCAACAGCCGGTGCAGGTGGGTGGCGAAGAACAAATCTTGCCCGCGCGTCACCAGCGTCACCCCTTGCAAGGCGTCGTCCACCGTCACTGACAAATGGTAGGAGGTCGGGCATTCCTTGCGCGCCAGCACCACGTCGCCCAGAATTTGCGGCGTCGCGGTCTGAAGACCGGCGTCGCGGTCGAACCACGTCAGCGGCCCCGCCAAGGCGGCGGCCTTGTCCACATCCAGCCGCAGCGCGAAGGCCGCCCCGCTCTCGATCCGGCGGCGGCGCTCGTCAGGCGTCAAGCGGCGGCAAGTTCCGGGGTAAAGCGCGCCGTCCGGCCCGTGCGGCGCGCCGCCGGCCCGCGCGATTTCGGCGGCGATGTCCTTGCGGGTGCAAAAGCACGGGTAGATCAAACCCATGGCGTCGAGCCGGTCGAGGGCGGCGCGGTAGTCGTCCATATGGTCGGACTGGCGGCGAACCGGTCCGTCCCAATCCAGCCCCAAACAGCGCAGATCCTCGATCAGGTCGGCTTCCAACGCCGGGCGGCAGCGGGTCTGGTCGATGTCTTCGATGCGCAACAGGAAACGCCCACCGGCCCGGCGCGCGACGGTCCAGCCGAACAGCGCGGAATGGGCGTGGCCTAAGTGCAGGCGTCCGGTGGGGCTGGGGGCGAAGCGGGTGGTGAACATGGCTGTCAGGCAGAATTACTTGGACTAATTTTACTATCGTCACCCCGGCGCAGGCCGGGGTCCAGGGCAATTCGGATAATTTGCTGAAAAGGTGGATTCCGGCCTTCGCCGGAATGACGGCTGCAACGCGCGCAACCGCTGCAATACCTCGTCCAGACTGCGCATGACGGCCCCGTGAACGGTGTCGGCTAGGCGAATTCTACCGCAACCGCCATCGACCGTCCGCCAAAAAACAAAAACCCCGCCGCCGTCCGAGCGGGACGACGACGGGGCTTAAGACTTTACAGTATCGCTCAGGCGACGCCGAAGCAGACGTACTTGATCTCGACGTATTCATCGACGCCGTACTTGGAGCCCTCGCGGCCGATGCCGCTTTCCTTCATGCCGCCGAACGGCGCCACTTCGGTTGAGAACACCCCTTCATTGACGCCGACCATGCCGTATTCCAGCGCTTCCGACATCCGCCACGCCCGGCCAAGGTCGCGGGTGTAGAGATAAGCCGCCAAACCATATTCGGTGTCGTTGGCCATCTGCGCCGCCTGCGCTTCCGTCTCGAAACGGAACAGCGGCGCCACCGGGCCGAAGATTTCCTCCTTCGCCACCCGCATTTCCGGCGTCACGCCGGTCAGCACGGTGGGCTGGAAGAAGGTGCCGCCAAGCTGGTGCCGGCCGCCGCCCAGCACCGTCTTGGCGCCCTTGGACGTCGCGTCGGCGATCAGTTCTTCCACCTTCGCCACCGCCGCGGCGTTGATGAGCGGGCCTTGGGTGACGCCGTCGTCGAGGCCGGGGCCGACCTTCAGCGCCTGCGACGCCAGCGCCAGCTTTTCGGCGAAGGCGTCGTAAATCCCCGCCTGCACGTAGAAGCGGTTGGCGCAGACGCAAGTCTGGCCGGCGTTGCGATACTTGGAGATCATCGCGCCGGCAACCGCCGCATCCAGATCGGCGTCGTCGAAGACGATGAACGGCGCGTTGCCGCCCAGCTCCAGCGACACCTTCTTCACCGTGTCGGCCGACGCCTTAAGCAGCAGCTTGCCGACGCGGGTCGACCCGGTGAACGACATCTTGCGCACCGTCGGGTTGGCGGTCATCGCCTGACCGATTTCCGCCGGCTCGCCGGTGACGATGTTGAAGACGCCAGCCGGCACGCCGGCGCGCTCCGCCAGCACCGCCAAGGCCAAGGCCGACAGGGGCGTCGCTTCCGCCGGCTTGACGACGAAGGTGCAGCCGGCGGCGAGCGCCGGGGCGGCCTTGCGGGTAATCATGGCGTTAGGGAAGTTCCACGGCGTGATGGCCGCGACCACCCCGACCGGCTCCTTCTGCACCACCAGCCGCACGCCGTTCTTATGGTGCGGGATGACGTCGCCGTAGATGCGCTTGGCTTCTTCGGCGAACCATTCGACGAACGAGGCGCCGTAAAGAATTTCGCTCTTGGCCTCCGACAGCGGCTTGCCCTGCTCCAGCGTCAAGAGCCGGGCGAGGTCGTCCTGATTCTGGATCATCAGATCGAACCAGCGGCGCAGGATGGCGGAACGCTCTTTGGCGGTGCGGGCGCGCCACGCCGGGAAAGCGGCTTGCGCCGCGCGAATCGCCCGGTTGGTCTCATTGATCCCCATTTTAGGCACAACGGCCAGGGTTTCCCCCGTCGCCGGGTTGGTCACCGGAAACACCGCGCCGTTGTCGGCCGCAGCCCAGGCGCCGTCGATGTAGCCCAGCTCCCGCACCAGGCTGGGGTCCTTAAGGCCGAAGGGGTTTTCCTTGCTGATGGCGTTCATCGTCTCTTCCTCAGGCGGCGGCGCCGCTGTTCTTTCAAGCGGCCAGCGCCGCGGTCAACAGGTCCAAACCTTCATTCAATATAGTGTCGGAAGCGGTCAAGGGCGCCAGGATGCGCACCACATTGCCCGACGTGCCGCAAGTCAGCAGGATCAAGCCGAGATCCAGCGCCTTGCGCGCCACCGCCGCCGCCTTCTCTTTATCAGGCTCCATGCTGGCGCGATCCTTGACGATATCGAACGCCGCCATTGCGCCCAGCGCACGGACATGGGCGATGGGGGCGAGATCGTTGCGGCCTTCCAGCGCCCGCAGCCGCGCGGTCAGCAGCGCGCCCGCCGCCACGGCGCGTTCACAGAGCTTTTCCTCTTCGATGACGTCGAGCACCGCCAAAGCCGCGGCGCAGGCCAACGGGTTGCCG
>CALGOL010000283.1 GCA_937960755.1 uncultured Azospirillum sp. | reverse complement strand
GACCACCGAGATCTACACTCTTTCCCTACACGACGCTCTTCCGATCTCAACATTACGAAAACACCTGAGCGAGATATAACTGTGAGCGGTTTAGAAGCGGGTGCCGAAGCTGAAACGGAACACCTGCGTCTTGTCGTAGCTTTCTTTCAAGACCGGCATCGCCAGATCGACGCGCACCGGCCCCAGCGGCGACTTCCACGACACGCCGGCGCCCGCCGCCATGCGGATGCTGTGGTCGTCGGGCACGTTGACCGGGTCGTTAATGCCGGAATTGCCCAGCGTGCCGACGTCGGTGAAGGCGTGACCGCGCAAACCGAATTCTTCCGGCAAGCCGAGCGGGAATCCAAGCTCCACCGAGCCGCGGGCGTACTCCTTGCCGCCCAGCGCGTCGCCGGTGCGAATGTCGCGCGGCCCAATGCCGGCGGTCTCAAAACCGCGCAGCGTGTCGCCGCCGACAAAGAAGCGGTCGGCCAGACGCACATCGTCGCCCATACCCCAGGTGTAGCCGATTTCGCCCGACGCCGACAGGATGAATTCCTTGTCCATCAGCGGCACGTACACCCCGGCGCCCAGACGGTTGCGCAGGAAGCGGGTGGTGCCGCCCAGACCGGCCAATTCATTCGACAAGCGGATGTAGTAACCTTCCGTCGGGGCGACGCGGCTGTCACGGGTGTCGTACAGCAGCTCCTGACCGATCAGCGAGGTGACCCGCGTGCCTTCTTCCTGCTTGATGTAGACGGAAGCGGTGTCGGGAATGTCGGAAATATCGTTCTCGATCAACTGATAATACAGACGCTGACGCAGCTTTTCCGCGATGGGATAGCCCAGGCGCAGCGAAAAGCCGGTGTTGCGCTCGTCGTAGCTCGACTCGTCTTGATAGTCGCGGGTGATGCGGAACAGGTCGAAACCCGCCGACACGTCGCGATCCATAAAATAGGGTTCGGTGAAGCTGATGTCGTATTCCTGCCGACGGCCGGACACGGTGGCGCCGAACTTCAGATCCTGACCGCGGCCCAGCAGGTTGCGTTCACGGATCGAGAAGTCGCCCAACGGACCATCGGAGGTGGAGAAGCCGGCGCCGAAGCTGATTTCGCCGGTGGATTGTTCGGTGACGTCGACGGTGATGACCGAGCGATCCGGGGCCGAGCCTTCGTCCGCGGTGATCTGCACCTTTTCGAAATAATTCAGGTCTTTGATGCGCTGTTCCGACCGGCGCAGCTTGGTGGAGGCGAAGGCGTCGCCTTCCGACACCAGCACCTCGCGGCGGATCACCTTGTCGGTCGTGCGCACGTTGCCGACGATGTCGATGCGCTCGATGAAGACGCGCGGCCCTTCCACCACTTCAAAGACGATGTCGATGGACTGGTCTTCTTTGTTGCGGTTGATGCGCGGGCGCACGTCGGCGAAAGCGTATTGGAAGTCGCCGGCGGCGGTCTGCAACGCGGTGATGGTGTCTTCCACCTTCTGCGCGTTGTACCAGTCGCCTTGGCGCGCGGTGACCGACTTCTCCAGTTGCGCCGAATCGAGGTTCTTGATCTTGGAGTCGACGCTGACCTTGCCGAACTTGTAGCGCTCGCCTTCTTCAATGGTGAAGGTCACCAGGAAGTCGCTGCGATCCGGCGTCAGTTCCGCCACCGAAGAGACGACGCGGAAATCCGCGTAGCCTTCCTTCAGATAATGGCGACGCAGCATCTCGCGGTCGTAGGTCAGGCGGTCGGGATCATAGTTGTCGTCCGACGTCAAGAAGCGCCACCAAGCGCTTTCCTTGGTCTGCACGACGCCGCGCAGCGAGCTTTCGCTGAACGCCTGATTGCCGATGAAGTTGACGCCGCGCACGCCGGTGCGGGCGCCTTCGTTGATTTCGAACACCAGATCGACGCGATTTTGGTCGAGCTTGATGATCTTCGGCTCAACCTGCGCCGCGAAGCGGCCCTGGCGGCGGTAAAGCTCCAAAATGCGCTGCACGTCGCTCTGCACGCGGGTGCGGGTGTAAACCTCACGCGGGCGGGACTGCACTTCGGGCTTCAACTGGTCGGTGTCGATGCGCCGGTTGCCTTCAAAGGCGATGCGGTTGACGATCGGGTTTTCCACCACCGCGATCACCAGCGCGTCGCCTTGGCGGCGGATCGACACGTCGTTAAACAGCCCGGTGGAGAACAGCGTCTTCAAGGACTCGTCGATGCGGCCGCCGTCGAACGGGTCGCCCACCTTCAACGCCAGATAGCTGCGCACGGTGGTCGGATCGATGCGCTGCACGCCTTCGACCCGGATGTCGCGGATGGTTCCGCCGACAAAGGCCTGGGCGACCACAATGTCGCCGGAGCGATCCCGCGCATGATCCATGGCCTGCGTCGACGCGGCCCCCGCCGCCAGCGCCGCGCATCCGGCGAGCAAACCCGCCGCAAACCGGCGGCTAGTCTTGACTTCGCCCGTCCGACGTTCCCCGCAAATCCGTCGCATGGTACCCCTGGCCTTGAAAGAACTACGAAATTAGCCGCTTGAAGAAATCGACCACGCGAAGCTGCACCAGGTCGTTCCACGTCGCGAAAACCATAAGGCTCAATACCAGAGCCAGCCCGATTCTGAAACCGTATTCTTGTACCCGCTCGCCCAACGGCCGGCCGCGCACGGCTTCAAACAGGTAAAACAACAGGTGGCCGCCGTCCAACATAGGAACCGGGAAGAGGTTAATCAATCCAAGATTGACGGACAGGAACGCCATAAACCAAATTAGGGAATAAAATCCGGTTTGCGCCACCTCGCCCGACATTTGCGCGATGCGCAGCGGGCCGCCCAGCTCTTCCGCGCCGCGGCTGCCTTCAATCATTTGGCCCAAGGCGGTGAAAGTGCCGGAAATCATCCCGCCGACCTCGCGCAACGCCTCCCACACCGCGGTCAGCGGATCATGCACCACATGGCCCACCCCGGCGCTGGCGACGCCCAACAGGCCGACGCGGTGCGTGTTGCCGAAGCGGTCGGTCATTTCCGACACCGACGGCGTCGCGGTGATCTCCAGCGGCCGGCCGTCGCGCGCGACGTCCAGTCGCAGGGCGACGCCGGGGTTGATGGAGACGGTTTGGCGGATTTCCTCGAACCGAGCGATGGTCTTGCCGTCGATGGCGCGAATCACGTCGCCGGCCTGCAGGCCGGCGCGCTCGGCGGCGCTGCCCGGTTGGACCTGTCCGATCTCCGGCGCGGTGTAGGGTTGCCCGGCGGTGGCGAACAGCCCGGCCAGCAGCACGACGGCGAACAGCAGATTGACCAGCGGGCCGGCGGCGACGATGGCGGCGCGGGCGCCCAGCGGCTTATGGTGAAACGACACCGCCTTTTCCGCTTCCGTCATCGTCGGCACATGGGCGCCCGGCGTCGAGGCGGCGTCGGCGTCGCCGAACATTTTGACGTAGCCGCCGAGCGGCAGGGCCGAGACTTTCCAGCGCGTGCCGGCCTTGTCGTTGAAGCCGAAAAGCTCTGGACCGAAACCGATGGAGAACACCTCGATGCGCACGCCGGCCCGGCGCGCCACCCAATAGTGACCCCATTCATGCACGAACACCAAGACCGACAGCACCAGCACAAAGGCCAGCGCCGCACTGCCGAAGCCCCCCAGGGCGACGCCAAAGATTTCCATCATCACTCCCGTCGCCGGCGCGCCATAACGGCGGTTCAGCCGACCAAAATCTGGGCCCGCCGCCGGGCTTCGCCATCCAGCGCGATCACCGCGTCGACGTCGCGCAACAACGTCGCCGGCAGCGCGGCCAAGGTTTCTTCGACCACCCGCTCAATGTCGAGAAAGCCGATGCGCCCGGCAAGGAAGGCGGCCACCGCCACCTCGTTCGCCGCGTTCAATATGGTGGGGGCGCCGCCGCCCCGTTGCAAGGACTGTCGCGCCAATCGCAGCGCCGGGAAGCGTATTTCATCCGGCGCTTCAAACGTCAAGGTGGCGGCCCTGGCGAGGTCAAGACGTTCCGCCGGGGTTTCCATGCGTTCGGGCCACGCCAGCGCGTACGCGATGGGCGTACGCATGTCCGGCGTCCCCAATTGCGCCAGCACCGAGCCGTCGACGTACTCCACCAGCGAATGCACCACCGATTGGGGATGAACCAGAATGTCGATGCGGTCTTCCGGCAGGGCGAACAGGTGGTGGGCTTCGATCAGCTCCAACCCCTTGTTCATCATGGTGGCGCTGTCGACCGAAATCTTGGCGCCCATGCTCCACACCGGATGCGCCACCGCTTGAGCCGGCGTCACGCCGGCCATGAGCTCCCGGCTCGCCGTGCGGAAGGGCCCTCCCGACGCGGTCAGGATCAGCCGCCGTACGCCTCCCGGCCGGTCAAAGTCGAAACACTGGAAAATCGCCGAATGCTCGCTGTCCACCGGCAACAGCCGGGCGCCGCAGGCCGCCGCTTCGCCCATCACCAGTTCGCCAGCGCACACCAGCACTTCTTTATTGGCGAAGGCCACAACGGCGCCGCGGCGCACCGCCGCCAG
>CALGOL010000282.1 GCA_937960755.1 uncultured Azospirillum sp. | reverse complement strand
AGTTCCGTCAGGCGGCGTTCCAGCGGGGCGTGAAAGCCCCAAAGTGCGGTCAGCGCGCGGAGGTACTGTTCGCGCGTCAAATCCGGCCGGATTAATGGGGCGAAGATCGGGTGACGGTGAAGCCGCTGATGGGGCGCCCAACTCGCCCGCATCAGCGCTTTGCGCGCGGCGTTCATTCGGCTTGGTCCTCTTCGTCCGCGGGGCGGTCGGCCGCTTGTTGCTGGCGCCGCCATAGGCCGGCGTAGGCGCCGTTGGCCGCCAAGAGTTCGTCGTGTCGGCCGCGTTCGACGATGCGGCCCTTATCCAGTACGATGATTTCGTCGGCGCCGATGACGGTGGATAAGCGGTGGGCGATGACGATGGTGGTGCGGCCCTGGCTCAGTTGCGCCAAATTTGTCTGAATCTCCCGCTCGGTGTGGGTGTCGAGCGCCGAGGTCGCCTCGTCGAACAGCAAAATCGGCGGGTTTTTTAAGATAGTGCGGGCGATGGCGACCCGCTGCTTTTCACCGCCCGACAGCTTTAATCCCCGTTCCCCGACCATCGCTTCGTATCCGTCGGGAAGATTCTGGATGAAATCGTGGATGTGGGCGAGCCGCGCCGCCGCCTCCACCTCTTCCCGCGTCGCGTCCGGGCGGCCGTAGGCGATGTTGTAGTAGATGGTGTCGTTGAACAGCACGGTGTCTTGCGGCACGATCCCCACCGAGCGGCGCAGGCTGGTTTGCGCGACGTCGCGCACGTCCTGCCCGTCCACTGTCACCCGGCCGTCGACGACGTCGTAAAAGCGGAACAGCAGCCGGCTGATGGTGGATTTGCCCGCTCCGGAAGGGCCGACGATCGCGACGGTGCGCCCGGCGGGGGCGGTGAAGCTGACGCCTTGCAGGATCGGCCGGCGCGGATCATAGCCGAAACTGACGTTTTCAAACCGCACCTCGCCGCCGTTGACCGCCAGCGGCTTGGCGTGCGGCGCGTCGGCCACTTCGCGGTCGACGGTCAATAGCGTGAACATCGCTTCCAGATCGGTCAGCGACTGCTTGATTTCGCGGTAGACCATGCCGAAGAAATTAAGCGGCTGATAAAGCTGCAACAAATACGTGTTGACCAGCACGAAGTCGCCCAATGTCATGCGGCCGTCGGCGATGCCTTTGGCCGCCATCAGCATGACGGCCGCGAGACCGACCGACACGATCACCGACTGGCCGGTATTGAGCAGCCCCAAGGTCTGTTCACTGCGCACCGCGGCGTCCTCGTGCCGGCGCAAGGCGTCGTCGTAGCGCCGCGCCTCATGCTCTTCGGCGCTGAAATATTTGACGGTTTCGTAGTTCAACAGGCTGTCGATGGCTTTGGTGTTGGCCTTGCCGTCGGTTTCGTTCATCTGCCGGCGGAATTGGGTGCGCCACTCCGACACCAGAAATGTGAAGGCGATGTAGATCGCCACGGTGGCGAGAATGGCGGCGGAAAAACGCCAACCCGCCATGAACGCCAGAATGCCGCACACCAACGCGATTTCCACCAGCGTCGGGATGATGGAGAACAGCGAATAAGACAAAATTGTCTGAATCGCCCTGGCCCCACGCTCCAGCGAGCGCGACAGCCCGCCGGTTTGCCGTTCCAGGTGAAAGCGCAAGGACAAAGCGTGCAGGTGGCGGAAAACGCCTAGCCCCGCTTTGCGGATCGCCCCCTGTTCGACGCGAGTGAACACGGCGTCGCGCAATTCGCCGAATCCCAGCGCCGTCACCCGCGCCAGCGCATAAGCGACGATCAGCCCGATGGGAACGGTCAGCGCGTCCACCGGCTGCGACAAAGCGTCCACCGCGCCCTTGAACCAGATCGGAATAGTGACGTTGGCGGCTTTCGCCAGCACCAGGCAAACCAGCGCCAGAACGACTCGCCGCCGCGTGTCCGGTTCGTCCTTCGGCCATAAGAAGGGTAAAAGCGCCGCCAAGGCGCGGCGCTCGCCGATGCGCTGGCCGCCCGCAGGCAGGGAGAAGGTTTCTTCAGCGCGGGCGGCTCGGGATGCGGTCATCTATCGTCAGACTTCAAAGTGTCAGGGCGCGGTCGGCGCTTGCGCCAGCCGATGCAACGGTTTACCACTTTTTTGGGAGTATGGATCATAACGTTGACCGCCGTTCACCCTCGGAAGGGACCGACCCGATGAGCAATGCATCCTTCGCCGGCAAGTTCAAGGTTTCGACCCGCATATATACCGGCTTCGGGCTTATTCTGATCTTGCTGATCGCGGTGGTCGCGCTGGGGTATCGGGCGCTGACCCATGTCGCCGCCGATCTGGATAACTACGTGGTCTACGCCAATCAGGGCGTCGGCGTGCTGCGGGTGCGCGCCGAAGCGGCGGACATGCGCCGCACGGTGCTGGGGTTCGTCGACACCGGCGACGAAAAGGCCGCCGCCGCGGTGCGGCAGGTTCGCGCCAATCTGCAAAAAAATCTGCGCGATCTGAGCGCCTCATTCCGCAGTGCGGAGCGTAAGGCCGCCGCCGAGCAGATGATGCGCATGGTGGACGAGTACGCCGGTCATTTCGATAAGGTGGAGGCGCTGCGCCGCAATGAAAAAGAAACGATCGACAACAAATTGACTCCGCTGGCGGTGGCGATCACCGCCGACATGTCGAAGATCTTGGATGCCGCCTTCGCCGACGGCTTCACCGAAAACGCGGCGTTGACCGGCAAGGCGCAAGAGCGTTTCGCCGCGGCGCGCATCCGGGCGTTACGTTACATTTCTTCTCCTGATGCGGCGGTGCTGCAAGATTTCCGCTCGTCCATCGACGCCTACGCCCGACTGATGGATGACTTGATCGCCCGCTTGCAAGTCCCAGAGCGTAAACAACTCGCTATCGACACCAAGGCGAAGGCTGTGGAGTACGCCGCAGGATTTTACGCCTTGTCGAATGAAATCGTCGAAGTGAGAAAACTGATCTACCAAGTGATGGCCCCGCTCGGCGCGCAATTCGCCGGCATGGCGGACAAGCTGGCCGACGAGACGTCGGCGGAGCGCGCAAAAGTCGAGTTGGACGCCGAGGCGGCCATCGACGCCAACATCACCACGTCCATCACCGTCGCCGTCATCGCGCTGGTGTCCGGGTTGCTGCTGGCGGTGCTGGCCGCCCGCTCCATCACGGCGCCGGTGAACGCGATGACCGGGGCGATGACCCGGCTGGCGGCGGGGGATCTGACGGTGGATGTTCCCGCCACCGCCGACCGCGACGAGATTGGCGAAATGGCCAAGGCCGTCTTGGTGTTCAAAGACAACGCCGTACAGAAGAAGCGCATGGACGAGGCGGAAGCCGCGCGTCTGGCCGCCGAGCGCGAGCAGGAAGAAGCGCAACGCCGCCGCGAACAGGCCATCGGCGCGGAAATCGCCGCGCTGATCGACTCGGTTTCGAAGGGCGAACTCGATCGCCGCATCGACCTCGCCGGCAAGGACGGCTTCTATAAGACGATGTCGGAAGGGGTGAACCGACTGACCGACACGGTTCAATCGGTGATCGGCGACGTCGGCGACGTCTTGTCGGCGCTGGCGTCGGGCGATCTCACCAAGCAGGTGACGCGCGACTACCAGGGCGCGTTCGGCAAGATGAAGACCGACGTCAACGCCACCTCGCAGCGCTTGGCCGGCATTGTCGGCGACATCACTGCGGCGGCGGAGACCATCGCGTCGGCGGCGGCGGAGGTGTCCACCGGCTCCACCGACCTGGCGGAACGCACCGAACAGCAAGCCTCGTCGCTGGAGGAAACCGCGGCGAGCATGGAAGAACTATCGGGCACCGTGCGCTCCAACGCCGACAACGCCCAGCGCGCCAACCGCATGGCGGAAGACGCGCGCCGCGCCGCCGAATCGGGCGGCGGCGTCGCCGGCTCGGCTATCGAAGCGATGAAGCGCATTGAAGACGCCAGCCGCAAGATCACCGACATCATCGGCGTCATCGACGAAATCGCCTTCCAAACCAACCTGCTGGCGCTCAACGCGGCGGTGGAGGCGGCGCGCGCCGGGGAAGCCGGCCGCGGCTTCGCCGTGGTGGCGCAGGAAGTGCGCAACCTCGCGCAGCGTTCCGCCCAGGCGTCCAAGGAAATCAAGGTGCTGATCCTTGACAGCGACGGGCAGGTGAAAGAAGGGGTGGAGCTGGTGAAGCGGGCCGGCGACGCGCTGGGCGGCATTGTTTCCGGCGTGGGACAAGTGGCGGCGCTGATCGCCGACATGGCGGCGGCATCGTCGGAACAGGCGGAATCCCTCGATCAAGTGAACATCACCGTCGCGCAGATGGACGAGATGACCCAGAAGAATGCGGCATTGGTGGAGGAGACCACCGCGGCCACCAACGAACTGGCCGGGCAGGCGGCCGACTTGCGCGATCTTGTCGCGTTTTTCCGCAACGCCGGCTTCCGCAGCGGCGGCTTTCACGACGCCCGATGACGGCCGCCACGCTGGATAACGGCTGCGGCGGCAGGATGAAACGACAGTGGCTCATCTGACTCAAGCCGTCTGGGCGGCGTCGGCCGCCGCCGCCGGACTGGCGATTTTCGCCGCTCTGCTTGGCCGTCGGCTGGGAGAACAGCGCCGCCGCGCTGGCGATTTAGCAGCTGAAAACGCCAGCCTGTCGGCGGAACTGGCTGAAAAGCGCCAGGCGTTGGCGGCGGCGGAAGCCGATTTGACGGCGGCGCGTCTGGACGCATCGGCGCAGGCGTCGCGGGCTGAGGGTTATATCGCCGCCCTGAACGCCTTGCCGACGCCGGTCTGGCTGCGCGGCGACGATCTTGCTTTGAAGTGGCGCAACGCCGCTCACCGACGGGTTGTCGGCGGGGAGGAGTTGCGCGAACTGTCCCCCGGCGGGGGCTTGCGCATGTTGGCGGAGCTGGCGCGTTCCGACCGCCGCGCCCACAGTCTTCGGTTGTGGCTGACGGTGGCGGGCGAACGGCGGCAATACGCCATAAATGAAGCCCCTTTGACCCAAGACGCCGCCGCTGACGCTGGCGGCGGCGAGATTGTCGGCGTCGGCTGGGCGGAGGATTTGACGCCGCTGGAAAGCCTGCGCCACGATCTGGGGCGCCATCTTTCCGCCAACGCCGAAGTGCTGGAGCGCATCGGTTCCGCCATCGCCATGTACGGCGGCGACGCCAGGTTGAATTACTTTAACCGCGCCTTCGCCGATCTGTGGGGACTGGAGGCGGACTGGCTGCGCACCCGCCCGTCTCACGGCGAAGTGCTGGAGGAGTTGCATACCCGCCGTCGCCTGCCGGAATACGCCAACTTCCCGTCGTTCAAGCGTGAACGGCTCGAAAAATATCGCCGTCTGCTAGAACCGGCGGAAGAACTGATGCACCTGCCGGACGGCCGCACCATCCGCGCGCTGTCGGCCCCCCATCCTTTGGGCGGCGTGGTTCAAGTGCTGGACGACGTCACGGATCGGCTGGCGCTGTCAGCGTCTTATGACACCCTGTCGGCCGTGCTGCGCGATATTTTGGGGCAATTGGCGGAAGGCGCCGCGGTGTTTGGCGGCGACGGCCGGTTGAAGCTGTGCAACCCCGCCTTCGCCCGCATGTGGGAGGTGGACGAAGCCGACCTGGAAGGCGAGCCGCATATTACAGAAGTTTTCGAGCGGCTGCGTCCGTTGCTGGACGACGGCGGCGATTGGGAAGGGCTGAAGGAGGACATCATCGGCGCGACGCTGGAGCGAGCGATTCGCGCCGGCCGGCTGGAACGCACCGACGGCCGGGTGGTGGAGTTTTCCATTGAACCGCTGCCCGACGGCTCGGCGCTCAACCTGCATCACGACGTCACCGACAGCGTCCGGCTGGAGGAATCGTTGAACGCCGCCGGCGCGGCGCTGTCGGCGGCGGAACAATTGCGCAGCGCCTTCATGTCCACCGCGTCGCTCTATCTGCGGGCGCCGTTGAGCGAAATCGTCGGCTTCACAGAAGTGCTGGCGGAGGAATACTTCGGCCGGCTCAATCCGCGACAGGCGGATTACGCGCAAGGCTTGCGCGCCGCCGCGCAGCGCGCCTTGCAGATGCTGGACAATATGCTTGATCTTTCCAGCGCCGGCGCCGGAGAGGAGGCGCTGGATCTGGCTGAAGCCGACGCGCGCAAGCTGGTGATGACGCTGGGGGCGATGACCCGCGAATGGGCGCGGCGCGATGCGGTGGAGCTGTCTTTCGACGCACCGGAGGACTTGGGAAGTTTCGTCGTCGACGAAAAACGGCTGTGGCAGGCGCTGTTCAGCATCGTCATCGCCGCCATTCACGCCCCGCCGCAAAGCCGGGCCTTGCGGCTGACGGCGGCGCGGTGGTTTGG
>CALGOL010000281.1 GCA_937960755.1 uncultured Azospirillum sp. | reverse complement strand
CCCCTGCCCGGCCGAAGACGACGCCGACCCGTGGTGGCGCTTTCTGGTCAACGCCGATCAGCGCACGCCCCGCATCGTCGCACGCCTGCCTTTCGGCGGCCGCGGCAACGCCCGCGGCGAAGACCGCGACGCGCTGGCGGTGGCGCTGGTGGACCCCGAGCCCACCGGCGACGACCGCGCCTTGTTGGGGGTGGAGCTCGGCGCCGACCTCAGCCGCGGCCGGCTGAAAGACGCGCTGGAGGCGGTTGGTCTGCCGCCGGTCAGCTTTTGCACTTGGCACGCGCCGGGCCAGCAAGGTTATTCGGTGCATCTGGTGGAGGTGGCCGATTTCGTCGACCGCGCCGATCCGCGCATCGCCGCGCTGTCGCAGCGGCTCAACGCCGCGTTGGAGGAAGCGCAAGGTCACGCCCGGGTCAACGCGCTGGGCGGCTACGCCGTGCCGCTCGACCTGCCGCCGGATCACCGTTAACCGCACCATCTTTGTCTCCCAACGTTTTCACCCACTCCGCCAGCCGGAAACTCTCGCCATGACCGCACTTGTTCCCCGTCCCGGCATTCTCGACATCGCCGCTTACGTCGGCGGCGAGCACCAGGGCGATATTCGCCTCGCCTCCAACGAAGGGGCGCTCGGCCCCAGCCCCAAGGCGATTGAAGCGCTGCGCCGTCATGCCGACACCATGCACCGCTACCCTGACGGCGGCTCGGCTGAGCTGCGCCGCGCGTTGGGCCGGCGGTTTAATCTCGACGCCGAACGCATCGTTTGCGGCTCCGGCTCGGACGAGTTGCTGTCGCTGCTGGTGCGCGCCTACGCCGGCCCCGGCGACGAGGTGCTGTATAGTCAGCACGGTTTCCTGATGTATCCGATCTCGGCCAAGACCGTCGGGGCGACGCCGGTGGCGGCGCCGGAAACCAACCTGCGCACCGACGTCGACGCCATGCTGGCCAGCGTCACCGAACGCACCAAGGTGGTTTTCGTCGCCAATCCCAACAATCCGACCGGCAGCTATCTGACGGCGGCGGAACTGGCCCGGCTGCACGCCGGCCTGCCGGAAAACGTGCTGCTGGTGATCGACGCGGCTTACGCCGAATACGTCACCCAGCCCGATTATTCCGATGGGTCGGAATTGGCCGAGCGTTTCCCCAACGCCGTGATGACCCGGACGTTCTCGAAGATTTTTGCGTTGGGCTCGTTGCGGCTGGGCTGGGCCTATTGCCCAGCGGCGGTGGCCGATGTGCTGAACCGGCTGCGCGGCCCGTTCAACGTGTCGGGCGCCGGTCAAGCCGCCGGCGTCGCCGCGCTGGAGGACGGGGAGTTTCTTGAACGCTCCCGCGCGCTCAACGAGGAAAACCGCAAGCACTTCTCGGAGCGTTTGCGCGCGCTGGGCCTGACCGTTCACCCCAGCGTCGGTAATTTCGTGTTGGTGTCTTTCGCCGCGCTGCCCGCCGGCCGTAACGACGCCGAAGCCGCCCGCCTGCATTTGAAGGCGCGCGGCATTCTGGTGCGGCAGATGGGTTCTTACGGCCTGCCCGATTGTTTGCGCATCACCATCGGCCTGCGCGAGCAAATGGATACGGTGGCCGACGCGCTGGCCGACTTCATCCACGAAAAAGCGGCTTAGCCGTTTAACAGGCCGAGCTTACCGGCGCGCTTGGCGTTGGTCGCGGCGCGTCGGCGGCGGGAAGCGCGACAAAGAAACGGCTGCCGAGCCCCGGCTCCGACTCAAGCCAGATGCGCCCGCCGGCCCGCTCCACCAATTTGCGCGCCAGCGCCAGCCCGATGCCGGTGCCGGCGCTGGCGGCGTTGGGTTCATCGCCAGCGGCGGGTTTCAAGCGTTCAAACACTTTGAAGATACGCTCAAAATAAGCCCGCTCAATGCCGGCGCCGTTATCTTCGACGCAAATCACCCACTCGCTTCCACGCGGCGTCGCGTCGATTGAAATCACCGGCGGCCGATCCGGGGCGCTATGAGTCAAAGCGTTGTCGATCAGTGCGAACAACACCTCGGTCAGCGGCGCCTGCGCCATTCCCACCATCGGCAGCGGATTGCGCAGCAATTGCGCGCCGCTCTCCTCCAATGGACGGCGTAGCCGATGCAGCGCGGCGCCTAGAGCGGCGTCGGCGGAGGCGACGCCGTGCGAGGGCGTCAGCACCCCAGCGGACATATACAACTCCACATCGCGCAGCAGGGCGCGCAGGCGTCGGCCAGAATTCTCCAACTCGCGTAGCGCCTGATCGGCCTCGGCGTTCAAACCAGCGTGCGCCCGGCGCAGCAACTGCGCTTGCGCCACCACCCGGCGCACAGGTTCTTGTAGATGATGAGCAAGGATTTCACAGAAACGCGACTGCTCGTCATGCAATTGAGCGACTTCCTCCAGGCTGCGCAGCAGTTCCTGTTCCGCCGCCACCTGTTCGCTGACGTCGTTAAAGGCGATCACCACATGGGATGGCGCGCCGCCGGAAACGCTGACCCAAGTCAGCGCGACATCAACCCAGACGATTTCGTCGCCTCGCCGCAACGCCCGGCGCACGGTGGGCGAGGACGCCGGTTGACTCCCAGCCCCAGCCGCTAACGAGCGCAGCAACGACGCGCCGTCGCCGACACCGCTCATCAGCCCGACGCTCGTTCCATAACGGGGAAAACGCCCCGGTTGATCGCCCAGGATGGCCGACATCGCGGCGTTATAATAGATAATCGGACGTCCGGGCGACCGAAGGTCGGCGATGGCGACTCCGCCGCGCACGCTGCGCAAGGCGTTGTCGCTGAGCAACAGCGCCGCCTGATCGCGCCCGCGC
>CALGOL010000280.1 GCA_937960755.1 uncultured Azospirillum sp. | reverse complement strand
AATGCATATGAATTCCGGACAGCAGTGCGCCTTCGCGGGGGTGACGAAGGTTAATATTTAGGGAGATTGGTCTAAGCGGAGCCGTCAGCGCGGGGAGATCCGTTCAATTTCGACCCCAGCCGCGGCGGCGCCGGGGATGGCCGCCGGCTTTTCCACCCGCACCCGCACCCGGCGCACCCGCGCATCGGCCAGGACGGCGGCGGCGATGCGTTCCGCCAAGGTCTCCACCAGATTGACGTGTCCAGCCCCGACCACCGCCCGAACGCCGTCAGCGATGTTCTCGTAGCAGACGACGTTGGCGAGATCGTCGCCCAGGTCCGGCGTGGTTTCGCAAACCGCCATGTCGAGGCTGACGCGGATCGGCTGCTCGCGCTCCCGTTCCGCCGGATAGACGCCGACGCGGGCCGACAGCGTCAAATCGCGAATGAAGACATGCCGCCAAGCGCGTTCCGCTTGGGCGAGTGAAAACGCCAGGGGCCAAGCCATCGAGCGGCCTTTCAATCAGGGGAAAACCGGCCCGCACCGTAACGCCGTCCTTAACCGCAAGGCAATTTCATTATAATAATGATGATTATGAACTTCACTCATAATCACTGGGGGCAGATCATGATGCTGGAAGTCCGCCATTTGCGCAGCATCGTGGCGATCGTCGAGACCGGCAGTCTCGCCCGCGCCGCCGACCGGCTGCACGTCACTCAATCGGCGTTATCACACCAAATCAAAGGCTTAGAGACTGCGCTGAACTTGCCGCTGTTCCTGCGCAGCGCCAAGCCGTTGCGGCTGACGCCGGCCGGCCAGAAGCTTTTATCCTTCGCCCAACAGACGCTGCCGCGCTTCGCGGACATGGAAAGCGACCTGAAGCGCATGGCGGGCGGCGCGACCGGCCGGCTGTTCATCGCCATCGAATGCCACGCCTGCTTTGAATGGTTGCTGCCGGTGCTGGAAAAGTTTCGCCGCACATGGCCGGAAGTCGACGTCGACATCCGTCTGGGCGCCAGTTTCGCCGCCCTGCCGGCGTTGCAGCGCGGCGAGGTCGATCTGGTGGTGTCGTCCGATCCGGCGGAACTGACCGAAGTCGCCTTTGAACCCTTGTTCGACTATCAAGCGCTGCTGGTCGCCGCCCCCACCCACCCGCTGGCGGACAAAGCGTTCATCCTGCCCGAGGATTTGGCGGCGGAAACCTTAATCACCTATCCGGTGGAGCGCAGCCGGCTCGACGTCTTCAGCCGCTTTCTGCACCCCGCCGGGGTCGAGCCCGCGGCGGTGCGTCAAGTGGAGCTGACGGCGGTCATCCTGTTGCTGGTCGCCAGTTGTCGCGGCGTCGCCGTGCTGCCCGATTGGGTGATTGACGAAACGGCGCGGCGCGCCGATCTCGCCATCCGCCCGCTGACCGAACACGGCATGGGGGGAACGCTGTACGCCGCGGTTCGTCAGGGCGAAAGCGTCGCCCCGTTCATGGCCGACTTTATCGCCTTTGCGCGGCGACGCCGGGGGGACGCGGGCGCGCCTTCGCAAACTTAACAGATTTGCAAAGGCGGCTTGGCGGATTTCCGCCTTTTCAGCCCTGCCCCGCCGCGACCGCTTTCTGGAAGATGGGCGTCAACGAATCGGCCGCCATCCCGGCCCCCGCTTGAGGAAACCGCCCCCATGAACGCGATTGCGCCTGAAACCCCCGCCTTCAAGCCGAAAAAGTCGGTCGCCTTGTCCGGCGTCACCGCCGGCAACACCGCGCTCTGCACCGTCGGCAAATCCGGCAAGGATCTGCACTACCGGGGCTACGACATCCTCGACATCGCCGAGCGTTGCGAGTTTGAGGAAATCGCCCATCTGCTGGTGCACGGCAAGCTGCCGACCATCGCCGAATTGCGCGCCTATAAGGCCCGGCTGAAGGCGATGCGCGGCCTGCCGATCAGCGTGCGGGAAGCGCTGGAGTGTCTGCCCGCTTCCGCCCACCCGATGGACGTGATGCGCACCGGGGTGTCGGCGCTGGGCTGCGCGCTGCCGGAAAAGGACGACCACAACATTCCGGGCGCCCGCGACATCGCCGACCGGCTGATGGCGTCGCTGGGCTCCATGCTGCTGTACTGGCGTCACTGGGCGGTCAACGGCAAGCGCATCGACGTCGAAACCGACGACGATTCCATCGGCGGCCACTTCCTGCACCTGCTGCACGGGCGCAAGCCCTCGGCGCTGTGGGAACGGGCGATGCACACCTCGCTCAATCTCTACGCCGAGCACGAATTCAACGCCTCCACCTTCACCGGACGGGTCATCGCCGGCACCGGTTCCGACGTCTATTCGGCGATCACCGGGGCTATCGGGGCGTTGCGCGGGCCCAAGCACGGCGGGGCCAACGAAGTGGCGTTCGAGATTCAAAAACGCTACGACAGCCCGGACGAAGCCGAAGCCGACATCCGCCGCCGCGTCGACAATAAGGAAGTGGTGATCGGCTTCGGCCACCCGGTCTACACCATCGCCGACCCGCGCAACGAGATCATCAAGGGCGTCGCCCACAAGCTGTCGGTCGACGCCGGATCGACCAAGATGTTCGACATCGCGGCGCGCCTCGAAGCGGTGATGTGGGAAGTGAAGCGCATGTTCCCCAATCTCGATTGGTTCAGCGCCGTCTCCTACCACATGATGGGCGTGCCGACGGCGATGTTCACGCCGCTGTTCGTCATCGCCCGCACCTCGGGCTGGGCCGCTCACATCATCGAACAGCGCATCGACAATAAGATCATCCGTCCCAGCGCAAATTACGTCGGGCCGGAAGACCGCCCCTTCGTCGCCATCGACCAACGCCAGTAAGGCGGCCCCGCCATGAACACGCTCTATCGCAAACCGTTGCCGGGCGCGCGGCTTGACTATTTCGACGCCGCCGCCGCCGTCAACGCCATCCGCGCCAACGCCTGGGACGGGCTGCCCTATGTCTCGCGGGTGCTGGCCGAACAGTTGGTGCGCCGCTGCGACCCGGCCTTGCTGACCGACGCGCTGACCCAACTGGTCGAACGCCGCCGCGACCTTGATTTCCCGTGGCGTCCCGCCCGCGTCGTCTGCCACGACATCCTCGGCCAGACCGCGCTGGTCGATCTGGCGGGATTGCGCGACGCCATCGCCGATCAAGGCGGCGACCCGGCCAAGGTCAATCCCGTCGTCCCCACCCAGTTGATCGTCGACCACTCGCTCGCCGTGGAATACGGCGGCTTCGACAGCCAAGCGTTCGACAAGAACCGCGCGGTGGAGGACCGCCGCAACGAGGATCGTTTTCATTTCATCGACTGGACCAAACAGGCGTTCGAGAATGTCGACGTCATCCCGGCCGGCAATGGCATCATGCACCAGATTAATTTGGAAAAGATGTCGCCGGTGATTCAGGTGCGCGACGGCGTCGCCTTCCCCGACACCTGCGTCGGCACCGACAGCCACACGCCGCACGTCGACGCGCTGGGGGTGATCGCCATCGGCGTCGGCGGGCTGGAGGCGGAAACGGTGATGCTCGGCCGCGCCTCGATGATGCGCCTGCCCGACATCGTCGGCGTCCGCCTGACCGGCAAGCGTCAACCCGGCGTCACCGCCACCGACATCGTGCTGGCGCTGACCGAGTTTCTGCGCAAGGAACGGGTGGTCGGGGCGTGGGTGGAGTTCTTCGGCGACGGCGCTTCGGGACTTTCCATCGGCGACCGGGCCACCATTTCCAACATGTGCCCGGAGTACGGCGCCACCGCGGCGATGTTCTATATCGACCAGCAAACCATCGACTATTTGAGACTGACGGGCCGGGCCCCGGAACAAATCGCCTTGGTGGAAAGCTACGCCAAGACCTTGGGGCTGTGGGCCGACGCGCTTCAAACCGCCGATTACGAGCGGGTGCTCGAATTCGATCTCGCCGGCGTCGGCCGCAACATGGCCGGGCCGTCCAACCCGCATCGCCGCCTGCCCACCGCCGCGCTGGCGGAACGGGGAATCGCCGGCAATCTCGACAAAGCGCTGGAGCAGGAACGCGCCGGTCTGCTGCCCGACGGAGCGGTGATTATCGCCGCCATCACCAGTTGCACCAACACCTCCAACCCGCGCAACGTCATCGCCGCCGGCCTGCTGGCGAAAAAGGCCAACGCGCTAGGACTAAGCCGCAAGCCGTGGGTCAAGACCTCCTTCGCCCCCGGCTCCAAGGTCGCCCGGCTGTATCTGGAGGAAGCAGGGCTGCTGCACGAACTGGAAAAGCTCGGCTTCGGCATCGTCGCTTACGCCTGCACCACCTGCAACGGCATGTCGGGGGCGCTTGATCCGGCCATCCAGCAGGAAATCATCGACCGCGACCTTTATGCGACGGCGGTGCTGTCGGGGAACCGCAATTTCGACGGCCGCATTCACCCCTACGCCAAGCAAGCCTTCCTCGCCTCGCCGCCGCTGGTGGTCGCCTACGCCATCGCCGGCACGATGCGTTTCGATATTGAACGGGACGCGCTGGGGGTGGACGCCGCCGGTGCCCCGATCACCTTGAAAGACCTCTGGCCCGACGACGAAGAGATCGACGCCATCGTCGAAGCTTGCGTCAAGCCGGAACAGTTCCGCCAAGTCTATGACCCGATGTTCGCCGCCAACCGCGCGCGTGGCGAGAAAATCAGCCCGCTTTATGACTGGCGCCCCGCGTCCACTTACATCCGCCGCCCGCCCTATTGGGACAAGGACGGCGTGGGCGCGCTGGCCGCCTACCCCCGCACGCTGAAGAACATGCGGCCGCTGGCGATTTTGCCCGACAACATCACCACCGACCATCTGTCGCCGTCCAACGCCATCCTACCCGACTCGGCCGCCGGGGAGTATCTCGCCCGCATGGGCCTGCCGGAGGAAGACTTCAATTCCTACGCCACCCATCGCGGCGACCATTTGACGGCGATGCGGGCCACCTTCGCCAACCCGCAGTTGGTCAATGAAATGGCGGTGGTTGACGGGGCGGTGAAAAAGGGTTCGCTCACCCGGCTCGAACCCGATGGCGCGGTGCTGCGGATGTGGGAGGCCATCGAGACCTATCTCTCACGCCGCCAGCCGCTGATCGTCATCGCCGGGGCCGATTACGGCCAGGGGTCGAGCCGCGACTGGGCCGCCAAAGGCGTACGGCTGGCCGGGGTCGAGGCCATCGTCGCCGAAGGCTTCGAGCGCATTCACCGCACCAACCTGATCGGCATGGGCGTCCTGCCGCTGGAGTTCAAGCCGGGAACCACCCGGCTGACTCTGGGGCTGGACGGGACGGAAACCTATGACGTCATCGGCGAACCCGCCCCGCGCGCCGACCTGAGCCTGATTGTGCGGCGGCGCAGCGGCGAAGTCGCCGAGGTTCCCGTGCTCTGTCGCCTCGACACCGCCGAGGAAGTTTCGATTTACCAAGCCGGCGGGGTGTTGCAGCGTTTCGCCCAGGATTTCCTCGACCAGGAAAGCGCGCAAAAGGGAGCCGCCTGATGACTTTCGCCCAACAAATCCGCATCCCCGCCACCTATATGCGCGGCGGCACCAGCAAGGGCGTGTTTTTCCGCCTCGACGACCTGCCGGAAAGCTGCCGAGCGCCAGGGCCCGCCCGCGACCGGCTGTTCTTGCGGGTGATCGGCAGCCCCGACCCCTACGCCAAGCACATCGACGGCTTAGGATGCGCCACCTCCAGCACCAGCAAATGCGTCATCCTGTCGAAGAGCGGCCGGCCCGATCACGACGTTGATTATCTCTACGGTCAGGTCAGCATCGACACCGACTTCGTTGATTGGTCGGGCAATTGCGGCAACCTGTCCACCGCCGCCGGCGCGTTTGCGTTGCACGCTCGGCTGATCGACCCGGCCCGCGTCCCCGCCGACGGCGTCTGCACCGTGCGGATCTGGCAAGCCAACATCGGCAAGACCATCATCGCCCATGTGCCGATGACCGATGGTCAAGTGCAGGAGACCGGCGATTTCGAGTTGGACGGCGTGACCTTTCCGGCCGCCGAAATCGTGCTGGAGTTCATCGACCCGGCGGACGAGGGCGACGGCGAAGGCGCTGACAATAAGAATGGCGCGATGTTTCCCACCGGCAATCTGGTGGATGAACTGGAAGTCCCGGAAACCCTGGTTCCCGGCGGCAAGCTGAAAGCGACGCTGATTAACGCCGGCATTCCGACGATGTTCGTCAACGCCGCCGACATCGGCTGTCGCGGCGACGAATTGCAGGACGAAATCAACGGCGACGCCGCAGCGTTGGCGCGGTTTGAGACCCTGCGGGCCATCGGCGCGCTGCGCATGGGGCTGATCGCCGATCTGGCGGGGGCGGCCAAGCGCCAGCACACGCCGAAAATCGCCTTCGTCGCCCCGCCGGCCGATTACCTCGCCTCCAGCGGCAAGACGGTCAAGGCGGGCGATATTGATTTGCTGGTCCGCGCCCTGTCGATGGGCAAGCTGCATCACGCCATGATGGGCACCGCGTCGGTCGCCATCGCCGCCGCGGCCTGCACGCCCGGCACCTTGGTCAATCTGGCGGCGGTCAATCCGGCGGCGGTCAATCCGGCGGCGGCCAATCCGGCGGCAGGAGGCGCGCGACGAGACGCCGTGCGCTTCGGCCACCCGTCCGGGACGTTGCGCGTCGGGGCCGAAGCCCGATGCGTCGACGGTCAATGGACCGTGACCAAAGCCGTGATGAGCCGCTCCGCCCGCATCTTGATGGAAGGCTGGGTCCGCGTTCCGGCCGATACCTTCGGGACCTCCTGAAGCCTCAACCGCGCCAAACAGCGCAAGCCTTTCATACGTCATTCCGGCGCAGGCCGGAATCCAGAGCGTTTCAGCAACGCGCCCGAACTGCTCTGGACCCCGGCCTGCGCCCACTGCTGTCCGGAATTCATATGCATTCGCCGAAGGCCAGAGAGAGCTGCGG
>CALGOL010000279.1 GCA_937960755.1 uncultured Azospirillum sp. | reverse complement strand
CGAGATTACAAGGTGACTGGAGTTCAGACGTGTGCTCTTCCGATCTATCGGCGCGTCGGAAATGTCGTCGCCATACGCCCGGCAGATCGCCGCCGGCACGCCGCGTCCGGCCAGGAAGGTCTTGACCGCGACGGCCTTGCCCTCGCCGATGGTTTGCGGCGGCAGGATGGCGCCGGTGAAACAGCCGTCCTTCACCTCCATCGTTGTCGCCAGCACATGGCGCACCCCCAGCCGGCGCGCCGCCGGGGCCAACAGTTCCGGGAACGAGCCGGAAACGAACACCGCCTCGACGCCTTGATCCTGCAACGCCTGAAGCTCCGCCGCCACCGCGGCGTGAAACAACCGCGGCCGCTCGCGCTCCAGCGCCGCAAACCACGCTTCGGCGCAAAGCCGCGTCGCCTCGACGCTGCGGCCGGCGAAATGGGCGTAATAACGCCGGTTGAGGATTTCCCACGGCGCGTCTTGACCGCGCAATTCGTTCATTTCCGCCAGAAAAGCCCGGTGGCCGGCGACGTCGCCGGTTTCAGCGCACCAGTAGTCTTGAAAGCTGAACATTGATTTGACGTCGATCAGCGTGTCGTCAACGTCGAAGAACGCATAGGATGATGGCGCTTTCATTTGATTGCCCTTTTTTCGTTGCGCGGTTAGGCCGCCAAGCCCATATCGCCGCCGGTCAAGCCGCTGAGATGCTCGCTGAGCGCGTCTCTGGCGAGCGCGTCTTCTTTGGCGCTGATGCGGGCGTCTTCAAATGCGGTGAAGCTGGTCTGGAATGACGCCGATTTGAGGCCGCATTGCATAACGTCGATCTCGGCGGAAAAACTCTGGCGCAGCGGATTGGCGACGTTCATCTCGGTGACGCGATAGCGAATCGTCGCATCGAGCGGAAAGGCGAAGCGATTATATTCAGCCCCAAACGTGTTGATGACGAAGTAAAACCGCCCGCCGTCTTGCGGCAGATAGAAGGCTTCGGTGACGGCCAGGAAGGTTTGGCGCGCCGCCTCCATCAGCACCATGCCTTGAACATGCTGGCCGGTTTGGTGGTCCGCCATCAACTCGCAATCTTCGTCGATCAGCAAACTCAGCTCAAAAACATTCTCCGCCACGCGGCGCGGTTCGGAAATCAGCGTGTTTTCCGGCCGGCGTTTGTGCGACAGCCGCGGTCCCGCCCGCCGCGGCCGATCACGCCACAAGGTCAAATCAAAGTGATCGCGGTGCGGCGACGCCGACGCCAGCGCCAAGACGCGCTCAATATCGTCATCCCCCAGTCCCTGACCAGGAACCGCGATCAACCGCCCCCGGTCGAAAGTAATTCCCGGCGGCAGCGACAACAACCCGCACAGTTGCGAGATCGTGATCGCGTCTTTTCCGGCGGCGAACTGCGTGAATTTGTCGCCCACCACCAACATCACTCGGTTGCTCATAAGCATGCCTCCACCGTTAATTGCGGAATTTTTCCCGCAAAGCCGTGAATACGATTGCATTCATCCCTTGAAAGTCGATGATTGCGCTAACGCAATCTCTGTTAACGGCTAATAACACGAGCCACAATCAGCAACAATAGAAAAAATCATATTAAAAAATATTAAATTTAATATTGAAAGTCCGCTTATAGAAGACATTCAATGTCTATAGTAAAATTTTACTTATCATATCTTTGATTTTTATTATATGTACGAATATTTAGTTATAATGGCGTGCTGCACGCTTTTGCGGCGCCGAATCTATTTCGCCGATCATTTCGATGCGCTACCGGTTTACATTTCGCATAAATTCAGGCTAATTTACGAAACAAAGCGCGCGCCTGATTCTCTAAGCGCGCCGTCTTTGCTGCGACCGGGGGAACGACGTCATGAAATCCAAGCTGTTCGCTTTGACTTTGCTCGCTTCTGTCGCCGCCGCAACTTTAGCGACAGCGGCCTCCGCTGCCGAACGCAGCTTGAAGTTCATCACCATCGACGTGGCGCCTTGGGCGTCCATCGATCCGAAAACCGGCAAGCCGTGGGGCGTTTTCCCGGCGGTGGTGGAGGAGATCGCACGGCGCACCGGGGCTAAGATCACCTACACTTTGCACCCGTTTTCCCGCATTGATCGGGAGCTGGAGACCGGCGGCCAGGATTGCACCATCATCGTCTGGTCCGACGCGCGGGCGCGCATCGTTCAGCGCGGCGAGCTGATTTCCGACCATCCCATGGGGGTGATCGCCCGCAAGGGCGTGACATTGAAAAGTTACGACGACCTCAAGGGGCTGACGGTGTCGGTGCTGCGCGGGCTGGCCGTCGACCCGCGGTTTGACGCCGATAAATCGGTCCGGCGCGACTACGACGACGATTACGCCCAAGGCTTGCGCAAGATCGCCCATGGCCGGTTGGACGCCATCGCCGGCGCCATCCCGACCATTCAGTTCGTCGCCAAGCAAGACGGGCTGGATCAGCATTTGGGCGACGTGCTGACGATCACAACCATGCCGCTGGTGCTGCAATGCGCGAAGAAGTCGCCCAACATCGGCTTCATGCCCAAGCTGGATCAAACCATCCGCGACATGCGCGACGACGGCACGCTCAAGCGCATTCTGGATGAAAACTTCTTCTCCTAAGGCTGGCCGCCCGTCGTCAAGACTGGCCCCCCGCCGGCTTGTCGGCTATGTAGGGCGGCGTCAGGGATGAAGGGGGAAGAAACGTCATGGCCATCATCGTATGCGCGTCCACCAAGGGCGGGCCGGGCAAGACGACGCTCGCCATGTCGCTGGCGGGCTTCTGGCGCGCCGCCGGCCTGTCGGTGGCGACCTTGGACGCCGACCCGAACAAGAACCTCGCCCATTGGGTGGCGCGGGCCGGCCAGCCTTTCCCGTGCAAAGTGGTCAGCGACGATGAAATCGTCGGCGTCGCCGACGCGGCCGACCGTGAGCACGACGTGGTGATCGTCGATGTCGCCGGCAGTCAGGTGCAAGGGTTGGTGTTCGCCGTCGGCGTGGCCGATCTGGTGCTGATCCCGACGAAGCCCGACCTGAAGGACGTGACGGAGGCGGTGCGCACCCAGCAGCAGTTCGTCAACGTCGCCATCCAGTCGCAGGCGCGGCGCATTCCGGGCTTCACCATCCCGCATTACGCCGTGCTGATGCAGGTCAACCGCCGCGCCAACGTCACCGAGCACAGCCGCCACCAGTTGGCCGCCCTGGGTCTGCCGGCGCTAAAGGCCGATTTGCCGTTGCGCACCGCCTATTCCCAAGCCTCCTACCAAGGCGAATCGCCCATCGTCGATCCGATGGTGCGCGAAGACGTCGCCGCGCTGGTGGCGGAAATCACCGAGATTCTGGAGCAGGCCCATGGCGGGGAATGACGCCGAAGCGACGCCGGTGAAAAAGCCGCTGGGCCGCGGCCGCCGGCTGCAAAGCGTGACGGCGGCGGAAATCGCCGACATGCTGCGGCCCGAAGCCGGCAATCTGCCCCCCAGCCGGGTTTCCGCCCCGTTGGCCGCGGTCGACGGCGAAGTCATGCCGCCGCTGACCACGGTGGAGGATTTCGCCGAAGAAGTGGCGCGGCTGTGGCGCGCCTCGCAAGACCATGCAGTGGAGGTAGGCCGCCGCCTGAATGAGGCCAAGGCCAAGCTGGAGCATGGCGCTTTCATGCAGATGACCGCCGAGCGGCTGCCGTTTTCCCATTCCGTCGCCAATCGCTTGATGCGGGTGGCGTCAGCCATCGATTCGGGGCGCTATCCGGTGGAGCGGTTGCCCAGCAATTATTCCATCGTCGACCAGCTTGTCACCCTGTCGCCGGAGGAGTGGACGGCGGCGGAGCAAGAAGGCGTCGTTCGCCCCGACGTCGGCATTCGCGAAGTGACGGCGTTCAAGCGCAAGATGCGCCAACGCGACGCCGACGCGGCGCAAGCGCGGCGCAAGCTGGCCCGGCTGCTGGCGCAGCGCGACAAGCTGGAGCAGGAAATCGCCGAGCTGCAAGCGGCGCTGGAGGAGGGCTGATTTTTCGGCCCCGGCCAGCGACATCGCTTAAGGCGTCAAGCGCATTGCGCGCTCCTAATTCCGTTGCTAGGCTTTCGCTATGCAAAGGGTGGTTCTCGACACGAATGTGCTAACCGCCGGTCTGCGCAGCAGAAGGGGGGCGTCTTTCGCCGTGCTATGCCTTCTCGCTGAGCGGCGATTTTTGGCGCTTGCGACGACCGCCTTGTTTCTAGAATACGAAGCCGTGCTGAAACGGCCGGAACAACGAAAAGTTCACGGCCTCAACGTTGACGAGGTGGAAGGCTTGCTGCGCGAATTGGCCGCAATTCTGGAGCCGGTAGATGTCCGCTTTACGTGGCGGCCTCAGCTTTCCGATCCAGCCGACGAGTTGGTGCTGGAAGCGGCGGTGAACGGTCGCGCCGATATTCTGGCGACCCATAATGTGCGTGATTTCGTCGGGGCCGCACGATTTGGCGTACGCGTGCTGCGGCCAGCGGAAATTCTTCAAGGAATGGCGATATGAGCAAAGCTGCTTATCCCCTGAAGCTTCCCGCATCCGTTAAGGACGCCGCGGCGCGACTCGCCCGCGAAGACGGTCCGCTGGTGTCGCGAGATGTTGCAGCTCTCGCCGATGGCGCTGCGCA
>CALGOL010000278.1 GCA_937960755.1 uncultured Azospirillum sp. | reverse complement strand
GAGATTACAAGGTGACTGGAGTTCAGACGTGTGCTCTTCCGATCTGCTCGCCGCGTTAAGCGCGCGCTGCGCCGACCTGTTCGCCGGCGCCGAGGATGGCGCCATCACCCGCGCTCGCCATCGCGCCGCGTTGGAAGAATGCCGCGACCGCCTGCAAGACGCCTTGCGGGCGCCGGCGCCGGAATTGGCGGCGGAAGATTTGCGCCTCGCCGCTCGCGGCCTGGGCCGCATCACGGGGCGGGTCGACGTGGAGGATCTGCTCGACGTCATCTTCCGGGATTTTTGCATCGGTAAATGATGTCGTGTTTCACGTGAAACGCCGCGCCGACTCTTGGCGGCGCGGTTGCTTTCGGTTAAGGTCGCAGCATGCGCAAATTTGACGTGATCGTGGTCGGCGGCGGGCATGCCGGCTGCGAAGCGGCGTCGGCAGCCGCCCGGATGGGCGCCGCGACTCTGCTATTGACCCAGAAGCTCGAAACCATCGGCGAGATGTCGTGCAATCCAGCGATTGGCGGATTGGCGAAAGGCCATCTGGTGCGCGAGATCGACGCGCTGGACGGCGTGATGGCGCGGGTGATCGACCGTGCCGGCATTCAGTTTCGCATTCTCAACCGCTCCAAAGGCCCGGCGGTGCGCGGCCCGCGCGCCCAGGCCGACCGCAAGCTCTATCGCCAAGCCATGCAACAGGTGCTGGCGGAACAGGACGGCTTGCGTATGGAAGCCGCATCGGTCGAGGACCTGCTGACCGACGCCAGCGGCGCGATCTGCGGCGTGGTGACGGCGGCCGGGGAAGAGATCGCCGCCGGCGCAGTGGTGCTGACCACCGGGACCTTTCTGCGCGGTCTTATTCATATGGGGGAGGAGCAGACCCCGGCCGGCCGTATTGGCGAGCCGCCGTCGCTCGGGCTGTCGGCCGCCTTGGCGCGGCTGGGTTTCCCGCTGGGGCGTTTGAAGACCGGCACACCGCCACGGCTTGACGGCCGCACCATTGATTGGGCGGCGTTGGAAAGCCAAGCGGGGGACGATCCGCCGCCGCCATTTTCCTACCTCACCGACAAGATCGACACGCCGCAAATCGCCTGCGGCGTCACCTGGACGACGCCGGAAGGGCATGCGCTGATCCGCGCCAATCTACACCGCGCGCCGATGTACTCGGGTCAGATCAGCAGCACCGGCCCGCGCTATTGCCCGTCGATTGAGGACAAGGTGGTTCGCTTCGCCGACAAGGAACGGCACCAAATTTTTCTCGAGCCGGAAGGGCTGGATGACGATACGGTCTATCCCAACGGCATTTCCACCTCCCTGCCGCGGGACGTGCAGCTCGGTCTGCTCGCCACTATGCCGGGATTGGAAAAAGTCGCGATGCTGCGGCCGGGCTACGCCATCGAGTACGACTATGTCGACCCGCGGGAATTGACCACGGCGCTAGAGACGCGCCGCGTCCCTGGCCTGTTCTTCGCCGGCCAGATCAACGGCACCACCGGCTATGAAGAAGCGGCGGCGCAGGGACTGATGGCCGGTCTCAACGCGGCGGTGAAGACCGGCGGCGGCCGGGAGCCGTTGGTGTTGGATCGCGCCGACGCTTACATCGGGGTGATGATCGACGATCTCACCACCCGCGGCACGGCGGAGCCTTACCGCATGTTCACCTCGCGGGCGGAGTATCGCTTGCGGCTGCGCGCGGACAACGCTGACCAGCGGCTGACCGGCAAGGGGATGGCGTTGGGCTGCGTCAGCCGTCGCCGCGCCGAGGCCTTCACCGCCAAGATGCAGGCGCTCGATACGGCGCGGGAGCTGGTGCAAGGGCTGGCGGCGACGCCGCCGGAATTGGCCCGCGCCGGGCTCACTGTCAATCAGGATGGCGTGCGCCGTAGCGCCGCCGATCTGCTGCGCTACCCTGACGTCGATTGGGCGCGGGTGGTCGGTCTGTGGCCGCAGTTGGGCGGTATCGCCGCCGACATCGCCGAGCAGGTGCAGATTGACGCGCTGTACGCCGGTTATCTTGACCGGCAGGAAGCGGACATTCGCGCTTTCCGTCGCGACGAGGCGTTGCTATTGCCCGACGACCTAGACGTCGACGCCATTGGCAGCCTGTCGGCGGAAATCCGCCAAAAGCTCCGCACCGCCAAACCGGCCACCTTGGGCGCTGCGTCGCGTATTCAAGGCATGACTCCGGCGGCGGTGGTGGCGCTGTTGCGCCATGTCAAACGGCGGGATGATCGTGCTGCAAGCTGACTCTTTCGACGCCGCGGCGTTTCAGGCGGCGACCAGCGTTTCACGTGAAACGCTCGACCGTTTGGCGGCCTATCATGATCTGCTGCTGAAGTGGCAGCCGAAGATCAACTTGGTCGGGCCCGCCACCATCGCTGAGGCGTGGCGGCGGCATTTCCTTGACTCCGCGCAGCTTTTCCCGCTCTTGCCGGGGACCCCGAGTCGACTGGCGGACCTGGGCAGCGGGGCCGGTTTTCCCGGTTTGGTGCTGGCGGCGATGGGGGCGGGGGAGGTTCACCTGATTGAAAGCGACGCCCGCAAATGCGCCTTCCTGCGCGAGGCGGCGCGGGTGATGGGCGTGGCGGTGACGGTGCATAACCGGCGGATTGAGGCGGTTTCACCGTTAAACGCTGATTTTATCACCGCCCGCGCGCTGGCGCCGGTCGCCGAGCTGATCCGGTTGGGGGCGCCGCACCTGCGCCCAGGCGGGGAATTCCTGTTGCTTAAGGGTCGAAATGTGGATGCTGAATTGACCGAGGCCACCAAATATTGGATTATGGCGGCGCAGCGCCAGCCTAGCCGCAGCGACGACGAAGGGTGCGTCCTTCGCCTGTACGACGTTGCGGCCCGTTGAGCGGGGGAAATATTTGATGACCATGTCAGTCGCCGTTTCCGAGCCGAATCCCGTGCGCGTGATCGCCATCGCCAACCAGAAAGGCGGGGTGGGCAAGACCACCACCGCCATCAACCTCGCCACTGCGTTGGCCGCGGTCGGGCGCAAGGTGATGATTATGGACCTCGACCCGCAGGGCAACGCCTCCACCGGGCTGGGGGTGGGGCGCTCGCAACGCACCATCGGCAGCTACAACGTGCTGTTCGACGGCATGCCGTTGCAGCAGGCGGCGGTGTCGACCCATGTGCCGGATTTGTCGCTGGTGACCTCGTCGGTCGACCTGTCGGGGGCCGAGCTGGAACTGGTCAACGCCCAGCGTCGCGAGTATCGCCTGCGCGAAGCGGTGTCGCGCAGCGAGTTGGATTGCGATTATCTGCTGATCGATTGCCCGCCGGCGCTGGGCCTGCTGACCTTGAACGCGCTGGTGGCGTCGCACGCCGTGCTGGTCCCGTTGCAGTGCGAGTTTTACGCGCTGGAGGGGCTGAGCCATCTGGTGCGCACCATTGAACGGGTCAAGCGCAGCTTCAATCCGACTTTGGATATTCACGGCGTCGTGCTGACCATGTTCGACAAGCGCAACAACTTGTCCGACATGGTGGCGGCCGACGTCCGCGGTTTCTTTGGCGAAAAAGTTTTCGATACGGTGATCCCCCGCAACGTCAAGGTTTCGGAAGCGCCGTCGCACGGTAAGCCGGTCTTGTTGTACGACATGCGTTGCCCCGGCTCCCAGGCGTACATCCATTTGGCGGGTGAAGTGTTACGGCGTGAAAAGAGGTTGGCGGCGTGATGGAAGAGGCGAAGCGGGGGGAGGCGCCGCGGCGCGCCAGCTTGGGACGGGGATTGTCGGCGCTGTTTGGCGACGCCGAGGACGATTACGCGGCGCTGGACAAGGTGCAGACGCCGGGCAAGACCGTGCCGATTGAACTGGTGCGCCCCGGTCGATACCAGCCGCGTCGTAATTTTGATCCAGAGGAAATGGAAAGCCTGATCGCGTCGGTGCGCGAAAAAGGCATTCTCCAGCCGCTGCTGGTGCGCCGCGACCCGGAAATCGCCGGAGAGTATGAACTGGTGGCGGGGGAGCGGCGCTGGCGCGCCGCCCAGGCCGCCGGTTTGCATGAAGTGCCCGTGGTGGTGCGGGATCTCGCGGACCGCGACGCGCTGGAAATTGCGCTGATTGAAAATGTCCAGCGCCAAGACCTGACGCCGTTAGAAGAAGCCGAAGGCTATCGCCGGCTGATGGAGGAATTCCAGCATACCCAGGAAGACCTCGCCCGCTCAGTCGGCAAGAGCCGCAGCCACGTCGCCAATATGATGCGGCTGTTGGCCTTGCCGGACACGGTGAAGGAGTTGATGGACCGCGGCGATCTGACCGCCGGTCACGCCCGCGCGCTGCTGACCGCGGAAAACGCCGAGTATTTGGCGGAAGAGGTGGTGCGCCGCGGGCTCAACGTTCGGCAGACTGAAGACCTGGCGCGGGGTGAAAAGGCCAAGCGGGAAGGGGGCGGAGTCGACTTGGCCGCCGCCGGCAAGACCGCCGCGCCGCGGGCGCGCGACCCGGACCTCGTCAATCTGGAAGAAGAAATTTCCGCCAAGATCGGCTTGCGGGTGGCGATTAACCCGCAAGGCCGACGCGGCAGCATCACCATCCATTATCAGACGCTGGATCAGTTGGATGAAGTGATTCGCCGTTTGGGCGACGAGGCGCTGTAGTCGGTCAAGCCGCGCCAGCCGCGCGCTCCACCCGGTTGCGGCCGGTCTGCTTGGCGCGATAGAGCGCTTCGTCGGCCGCCGCCAACGTCGGTTCTATGCCGTTCTCGCCGGGCGGCACTTCGCATATCCCAATGCTTAGGGTCATATGGAAACGATGGCCGCCGGAGACGATCTGGCGTTCCGCCACCGCTTCGCGCAAGCGCTCCGCCACCTTCTGCCCGCCGCTAAGGGTGGTGTCGGGCAGGACGACGCCAAATTCTTCGCCGCCCAGTCGTCCCACCAAATCCAGCGGCCGGAGCAGCGACCGGCAGGTCTCGGTGAAGGATTTTAATGCGTCGTCTCCGGCGGCGTGGCCGTAAGAGTCGTTGATTTTCTTGAAAAAATCGATGTCGGTGACAAGGGCGGTCACCGGGCTGTGGCGACGCTTCGCCGCCGCCAGCAATTCGCGCGACCGCTCGAAGAATGATCGCCGGTTGGCGACGCCGGTCAGCACGTCGGTGCTCGCCATATAGAGGATATCTTCCCGCATGGTGGCGATACGGACGCCAGCGCGAAAACGTGCGATGAACGACGCTTTATCGGCAGGCTTGCGGATGAAGTCGTCGGCGCCGCCTTCAAGAGCGCGGATCAGCATGTCGGGGTCTTGCGCGGCGGTGATGAGGATCAGATGAGCATATTGCGACCGGCTGGAGCGCCGCAGCGCATCAATGACTTCCATGCCGTTGTAGCCCGGCATTTCCCAATCAATGATGCCGATCTGAAAATCATGCTGCGCGGCTAAACGCAACGCCTCATCGCCATCCCTAGCGAGCAGCGGCTCATGGCCTTGAGCGGTAATCCACTCCGCAAGCATCGATCGCATTAATTGAGTGTCGTCGGCGATCAATACCCGCATATGGCCCGTGAGCTCCGCCACACATGCTTCACAACTACATCAAATTAGATATCATTCAGTACAAATCTCGGCAACCTGTTTCGTGCGCAAAACAACGTCTTGCGCACGCTTGACCCGCCGAATCTCCGCAAGGGGCCGCTGGTTAATTCGGCGCCCGCGTCTCCACCAAAGTCCAGTTGGGATCGCGGGACCGCACATTGCGGGCGAAGGTCCAAAGATCAATGACTTCAATCGGTTCGTTAGGGTCGCCGTCAACGATCCGACCATCGGCGTCTTTCGTGACGTTGGTCTGGTCAGAGACGAAGCGGATGGTGATGAAGGCGACCGATCCTTCCAGCCGGGCGTCGGCCAGATCAATGTCGCGAATGGCGGCGATACGGGTTTCCAGCGTTTCGCCAGCGGCTTGGCGATCTTTGACCGCGCGGGAGAAGTTGGCGAAGACTTCGTCGGACAGCAACGGGCGCAAGCTGGCCAAATCGCCGATGGCGAAGGCTTGAACAATCATTTCAAAAGCGGCGCGGGCGCCGGCGAGGAAGCTTTTTTCCTCAAAACCACCATCGGCTTCGCGCACCTGATTGATGCGGGCGGCGAGCGACAGCGGCTCGTCGGGCGCCGGGGCGGCGGCGCGGTCGTCCCG